>CAJZJI010000034.1 GCA_916049935.1 uncultured Streptococcus sp.
ACGTTCACGGATATATCATGGGTGAACACGGGGATACTGAATTCCCAGTTTGGTCACATACAAACGTCGGCGGTTTACAAATTTATGAATGGGTTCGTCAAAATCCACACGTAGATGAAGAAAAATTAGTCGAAGTATTCTTCCAAGTACGTGACGCGGCTTATGAAATTATCGCTAAAAAAGGTGCGACTTACTACGGTATCGGCGCTACTCTAGCACGTATTACAAAAGCTATCTTAAATAACGAACAAGCCATCTTCCCATTATCGGTATATCTTGAAGGTCAATACGGACAAAACGATATTTATATCGGAGCTCCAGCCGTTATTGGACGTGAAGGAATTCGTCAAATCATCGAAATTCCTCTTGCAGACTCTGAACAAGAAAAAATGAACTTATCTGCAAAAACATTGAAATCTATCTTACACGATGCTTTCGAAAAATTAGAAGCAGAAAATAACTAATGAAATCACAAAAACACCGGACCAAGAAAATTCTTGATCCGGTGTTTTCTTGTTCTTAAAATAACGCAAATAGCGGTACAAGTAGAATCGGCATAAAAATGGCTGGCAAGAAGTTTAATACTTTAATCTTCGTAATCCCTAGTAAGTTCATCGCTAAACCAACTAAAAGAACCGATCCAACCGCGGACATCGATACGGTTACCACATCATTCAAATGAGGAGCCACTAGTTGAGACAAGCCCACTAAAATTAACTCATATGCAATGACCGCCACTGCAGAAAGCCCTACTCCAATCCCTTCCGTTGCCGCAAGGAAGATAGAAGTAATCCCATCTAATACCGACTTCGTTTGAAGCAACGCTGGATCTCCAGTAATTCCTAACTGGATAGACCCCATTGTAGCAAGTGCCCCCACGCAGAAAATCATCACTGCAGCAACGAACCCTTCACCGATATTTAAATTGTTTTCTTTACCTTTTGAAGCCTTCTCCTGAAGCCAGTCTGAGAACTTACGTACCCGCTCCTCCATTTGAAGCGCTTCTCCGACAACGCCACCGCATACCAGAGATAAAATCATAATCAAGCTATTCGGGATTTGAATCGCGCCTTTAATTCCGACCAGGAATACACATAGCGCTAACCCTTGCATGATATGTTGCGCGAAACGCTCTGAAATTATATGTCGTAAAAATACACCCACAAGCGCTCCGACGGCAATTGCTGTTCCATTTATTAATATAATCACTCGAAAAACTCCTTCATTTTATACGTCCAAGTGAAGGAATTTCTCTCCTTCCACTATTCCACAAACAAACTTTGCGGATCTTCAAAAGGACTCGCTCCGTCCTCTTCTGTTTCGTGTTTTCTCTCTAAGAAGTACACTTCCTCAATCACCACTTCGATCACATACACTTCTTGATGATTCTTGTTAGTGTAGCGACGGGTATTAAGTCGCCCTTCCACGCCAATACGGTCTCCCTTTTTGACAAACTTGCCAATACGTTCCGCAATTTTGCCCCAGGCGACCACTTGGATAAAGTGTGAATGATAGGAATCATCGCTATTTCGGTATACATTTTGCACCGCGATGGTATTATTAAACACACTCTTTCCGGAAGGTTGAAGCTGTTGCACCTCTACCTCTTTGACAACACGACCAATTAAAGATACTAAGTTCATAAGACGAACCTCCTATAGTTTTTTCTATAGTAAGCTACGTCCAGATACTTCTAATTGGCTTTTCCTTCTTCTCTCAATTTTTGAGAAAATTCAGAAATCTTACGCAGTCTGTGGTTTACCCCTGATTTTGAGATAGGCCCAGAAGGTAACATTTCGCCTAACTCTTTCAAACTAATTTCTGGATTCTCTAAACGGATTTTTGCAATATCCGATAATTTATCCGGCAAGGCGTCGAGTCCTACCGTATCTTCAATGTATTGAATCTCTTCGATTTGACGAGTGGCTGCATTCACCACTTTATTAATATTAGCGTTCTCGCAGTTTACTAAACGATTCGCCGTATTTCGCATATCTCGAATAATTCGGATATCTTCAAAATGTAGCATCGCCTTGGAAGCATGAATCACGGCAAGGAAGTCTGCAATTTTCTCGGCTTCTTTCAAGTACGTGATATACCCCTTACGACGCTCAATCGTTCTGGCATTCAACCCAAACGCATTCATCATCTGACAAATATCGTCGTTATGCTCTTCATAAATCGAATAAATCTCTAAGTGATAACGGCTCGTTTTCGGGTCATTAATCGAACCGCCAGCCAGAAACGCCCCACGAAGGTAGGCACGCATCTTCTCTTCGTCTTCACGAACATTTTCTGGAACGCGCATATTAAATAAGCCGCTCGACTTGATATTCAAGTCTTCCAAAATCTCTTCTGTTCCATGTTTCAAACGTACGATATACACATTGTTCTTCTTCAGTTTCATCTTACGGCGAACCAAGAGTTCACTTTCCACTTGATAATACTTCTTCAAGAGTACATAAATTCGTCTGGCAATCGTCGCGTTTTCCGTTTGGATATTTAAAATCAATTGACGATTCAAAATCCCAACCGCCCCATTCATTCGAATGAGCGCCGCAAGTTCATATTTTGAATAGTCATATTGCACTTCTAGTTGCGTTAGTTCTTGTTTTGTTTCTGCAGCAAATGATAGTAAGGACACAGGCCTCCTCCTTTCTCTTCTAGTCATGTTGAAGGAGCCAAGAGGAAGTCTTGGCTCCTATTTTATTCGGTATTATTCAATTCGTGCACTTTGTAGAAGACGGAATAATTCGTCGATGACCTTTTCACCATCATGGTATACGCCTTTTTCGCGTAATTTAATAAAGTCAGACGACACTACTCGGCATCCCTCGTCGCGCAATCCTTGGAAGTCGTACTTCACTTGGTAAAGATACTCTTCGTTCTTTTGTTGGTTTAAGTACTCTTCTGGCACTGCCTCTGTATTCACGAGGACGGTGTCGATGAACTGAGTTCCTAAATGGTCATGTAACACGCGTACATGATCTGCATCGGTAAAGTGTTCCGTTTCACCACGTTGCGTCATGATGTTACAAATGTACACCACTTCCGCTTTCGTTTCACAAACGGCTTGACCAATATCGCTAATCATTAAGTTTGGCAAGATACTAGTATAAAGACTACCAGGCCCTAATACAACCATATCGGCTTCCATAATCGCATTGATGACTTCACGTGCCGCCATTGGAGTTCGGCTATCATCGAGCTTACGATTCTCGTCGTAGCAATGCACGGAAACCTTTTTAATCTTCTTGCGATATTTGACAAGTTCCGCTTCCCCGTCCACAATCGTTCCATCTTGGAATTCCGCGCGTAGTAACAATGGCTCTTCAGCGGCAGGATACACATGTCCTTCCACCGCCATCATACGGCTTAGGAGACGAATCGCATCGAAAATATTTCCACGCATCTCTGTTAAGGCCGCAATGATTAAGTTTCCAATCGCATGTCCAGCGAAGAATTGGTCGTCGGAATTGAAACGATATTGGAAAATTTCTTTTTGTAAAGCGTTCATCGGAGAAAGAGCAATCATACAGTTCCGAATATCTCCTGGCGGTACAACGTTCATATAATCTCGAATGATTCCTGAACTTCCACCATCATCGGCAACCGTTACAATCGCAGTTACATCCGCATCTCTCTTACGAAGGTTTCTCAAGAGAACAGGAAGCCCTGTTCCTCCACCAATAACGGTGATTTTAGGACCTTTCTTTCTCGGAGGATTTGGTGTTACCTCGAACATCATGATCGTCCATTCCCTTCTTTACGACGGTCTTTGTCACGATGAGAGATTTTCACGTTATAAGAGTCTGATAATAATTCGCGTCCGATACGTTCCGCAAAAGCTACAGAACGGTGTTGCCCACCAGTACATCCGATGGCAATCGTCACGCTCGATTTTCCTTCTTTTTTGTAGCCTGGAATTGAGAAGTCGAGTAAGTCCATCAATTTATGATAGAACGTCTTCGCTTCTGGTTGGCTCATGACATAATCATACACAGGTTCATCTAATCCAGTTAATGGACGTAACTCTGCAATATAGTGTGGATTTGGTAAGAAACGTACATCCATCACGACATCCGCATCGATTGGAAGTCCGTATTTAAATCCAAATGACATCACTTGGATTGTGAAAATTCCTTCGCTGCCTGTAGAGAATGCTTGCATGATTTCTTCACGTAATTTACGAGGTGAAAGATTTGTTGTATCAATCACTTTTTGCGCACGTGTCTTAATATCTTGCAATAAACGACGTTCCGCAATAATCCCATCGTAAATACGACCATCACTTGCTAGAGGGTGCGTTCTTCTTGTTTCTTTGTAACGAGAAACAAGCGCATCATCGCTCGCTTCTAAGAATAAAATTTTTGTTGTAATAAATGATGTGTTATCAAGGCCTGCAATAGCGGACATGATTTCATCAAAGAATGCGCGTGAACGTAAGTCGATTACGAGCGCAATTTTTGTAATTTTTCCTGATTCTTTTACTAATTCCCAAAATTTTGGTAGAAGACTTGGTGGCATATTATCGACACAGAAATATCCCATGTCTTCGAAACTTTGCATTGCAACAGTTTTCCCTGCCCCACTCATACCTGTAATGACGACTAATTCTAGTTGATCTACTGCCATTGTCATTCTCCTATCTCAAACGATATTGTTATCTTTACAATTATAACACATCCGGGCGTGTCATTGTTAACTTTTTAGCGAAAACACCCCTTTTATCGCACAAAAAACGAGGGTTCCCCCTCGCTTTCATTAATCTTTCACTTGCATCACTTCAGACGGAATTTGAATACGAACCGTGGTCCCTTCTCCAACAGTCGAGTCTACACTGAGTTTAACGCCTAATCGTTTAGCAATCTCTGCAGATAAATAGAGCCCTAGCCCTGTCGATTGGTGGTTCACACGACCGTTATAACCGCTAAATCCACGTTCAAAAATCCGTTTAATATCGTAAGGGGCAATCCCGATTCCTGTATCTTCAATCGTTAACGTGCTTCCATCAAAAAGAATGCGAATCGTTCCCTCTTCAGGTGTATATTTCACCGCATTCGATAACACTTGCTCGACGATAACGCCTAGCCACTTCGAATCCGTCACCACTTTTTCCCCTGTAGGATTATAGTCCAAATGCAATTTCTTCGAAATAAAGAAGGTCGCATATTTCTTCAAGAGCGGGCGAATCACTTCATCGATAGAGATGGTTGAAATCGATAAGTCTTGATGGAAACTTTCCATTCGAACGTAATGCAGCGCTAGTTCCGTATAGGTTGTAATCCGAACGAGTTCTTGACTCAATAAAGATTTCTCAGTTGTTTGAGGCAACTCACGAATCAGCAACTGACTTGCGGCAATACTCGTTTTAATTTGATGCGCCCATAAAGTATAATAGTCCACATCTTCCTTGCGAAGTTGCTTCATCTTCGTACTTAACCCTCGCATATCCGACTTTTCTTGTTGAATCGCTTCATATAAATGACTCACAACGGGCGAAAACCCATCGTCTAGCGTCGTCACTTCCTGCTGCAAACTTCGAACGACTTCTTTATACTTTCTCCAATCGTGCCATAAAAGTGCACCCGCGACTACCAAAAGGAAAAAGGCTAGTAAAAATAAATAATAGCCGACTTCTGAATTTAGCCAATTAAAGACGAAGAAGAACCCAATCGAAAACACTTCGATGAAGGCCAGCGCTCCAAGTAAGAAAGCATGCGATTTGAACCAAGCCATACTAAATTCCACTTTTGTCTTCATTCAATCACTTCCGCCAATCCATACCCGACGCCTTTTTTCGTCGTGATTAATTTTTCCAATCCGATTTCGCCAAGACGCTTCCGCAAACGAGCAATCGTCACAGACAAGGTATTATCATCGACAAACACATCGCTATTCCACAAGGCATTCATTAAATCTTCCCTCGGCGCAATATCGCCTTGTTTTTCAAACAGTACACGCAAAATGATAAATTCATTCTTCGACAATTCAATGACATTACCCTCATACGAAACCTTTCCGCTTCCCAGTTGTAAGGCAATCCCCTTATATTCCAGCCAATCTTTTTGCTGAACGAACTCATAACTGCGACGCATCATCCCTTGTATTTTTGCAACCAATACACTTGGTTCAAACGGCTTTGTCATATAATCATCCGCGCCCATATTAATCGACATCACAATATCCATCGCTTGATCCCTGGACGACAAGAACATAATCGGCACTTGAGACACCTTACGAATCTCTTGGCACCAATAATAGCCATTATAAAACGGCAATGTAATATCCAGAATCACCAACTGCGGATTGATGGCTAAAAATTGAGTGTACACTTGCGAAAAGTCTTCCACCGCAACGACTTCATAATTCCATTTTTCCAATTCTTGTACAATCGCATCGCGAATGACTTTTTCATCTTCGACAATCATTATTGTTTGCATACACTCACCTCGTTTTCATTGTACCATCTTTCCAATTCACAGAAAACCATCTATTTCCTAATTTCTCGTATCATTTCCCATAAAGTCGTTTGATTATCTTGCTCCGTTCCAATTTCATATACGAAGCCATCGGACTCGTCACGACCAAAGATAAAGAGCTCTACCTGCTGCGACTCGTCTATCCCCAAAATCCGACTGACCACTGGAAGTTGAATACTATATTTCAGATAAAATTCATTATCCCCAGTAGGAGTTTCTTCTTTCTTTGTATAATTCTTATTTACCAATTTTGCCTTTGCTAAAATATCTTTATTCAATTGCAATTCCTGGAATAAAAACTTTCCTTGTGGCCAGAGTTTTTTCGCCTCTTCTTCATTTTCAAAAACAAACTTTCCATTCACATATTGGAACGGTATACTTTTCTCTTCTTCCTTAGTTTTAGAATTGAGCTGCTTAATCGTTCCAACTAGTGGGTTCCCTTTTCCCCTAGCCTCAAGATAAACAAATACATTCGAGTCACCGACTACACGCATCTGACTTACCGTAAATCCCTTCGGAAACTGCTCAAATAAATCTTCAATATTTTTTGTCGGATAAGCCCTGCTCAATTCTTTCCCAGCCAGCTCTTCAAGATACCCACTACTCGTGTGATCCGCACACCCCACTAACAACGTCACGCAAAGTACCAATAAACCAATCCACGACCATTTCTTTAACT
>CAJZJI010000035.1 GCA_916049935.1 uncultured Streptococcus sp.
TAACCGATATTCTCAAAGAGATTATACACTATTTTATGTAGAATTCATAGACAGAAAGCCAATATTAGATTTTTTTCTGAGCGAGTTGTATTTTTATTTCTAAATTTTATACTCGTCATTGCACTCCTTTACAAAACAAGCTACAATCAAACTATGAATTTAAAGGAGGATTCCTATGACCGTAGAACATCCATTTAACAAAATCGTAGAAGGGATTGCAGTTTCTGATATTCGTCAATTCGACGCAGAAGTATCAACAATTCCTGGCATTATCAAATTAACTCTTGGAGAGCCAAATTTTGACACACCTGAACATATTAAAGAAGCGGCTATCCAAGCGATTAAAGACAATCATTCACACTACACACCAAACTCAGGGATTCCTGAATTACGACAAGCTGCGGCAGAATATTACAACAAGAAATTTAATTTTAATTACACAGGAGACCAAGTCATTACAACGATTGGGGCTACTGAAGGGATTAACGCCAGCTTACAAGCCATCTTAAACCCTGGCGACACAGTGATCGTGCCAACACCAGTCTTCCCGCTATATTTGCCGATTACATTGGTGAACCAAGGGAACTTCATTACAGTAGATACAAGTGAAGACGGCTTCGTGTTAACGGCTGACAAATTACGTGCAACCATCGAAGCAAACCCAGATAAAAACTTCAAAGCAGTTGTTCTTGTATACCCAAGTAACCCAACAGGCGTTACTTATTCTAAAGAACAATTGGAAGATTTAGCTGAAGTCATTAAAGAGCACCAACTATGGGCGTTGTGCGATGAAGTATATGCAGAATTAACATATGACAAGACTCACTACTCTCTTGCAAATATCTTACCGGACCAAACGATTGTCATCACTGGTTTATCAAAATCACACGCGATGACAGGATGGCGTATCGGATTCATCTTAGGACCAACACACTTCATGAACGAAGTCGTAAAAACACACCAATACATGGTGACAGCTCCAACAAGCTTTGCGCAATACGGAGCGCTTGCGGCGATGTTACACGGCCAAGATGACTGCGCGAAAATGATGGTGGAATATAGCGAACGTCGTGACTATCTTGCGGCTGAGTTGAAGAAACTTGGCTTCGAAGTGGCAAGTCCTGACGGAGCATTCTACTTATTCGCGAAAATTCCTGCAAAATGCGGAACTGACTCATGGGCATTCGTTCGTGATCTTGCTCCAAAAGCAAAAGTAGCGCTGATTCCAGGGGTATCTTTCGGACCTGGTGGCGAAAGCTATGTTCGTTTCAGTTACGCTGCTTCAATGGAAAACTTAAAAGAAGTTGTCGCTCGTTTAACAACTTACTTAGCAAACATCTAACATTTGGAAGGCGAAAAAGACCATATATGGTCTTTTTTTGCTTTATAGTTTATATACTATATCGTTTTTATTTAAAAAATGTAGAGGCGGAACATGAAATTACCATATTTGGTAATTTCATGTTCGTTTTCATTCTGAAACTTTTTTCATTAGCCAATCTCTAATAAGACATTCCGATTGATAAAAACAATATACTGAAGTTGAATAAAACATAAAAGAGCTAAAATTATCATATATGATAATTTTAGCTCTTTTGCTTATTTCCAAATACTTTCGATAAAAGTGTCGCGACCTGAAAGTCCGCGGTAACGTTTATAGTGTTCTGGATCCTTCTTGTAGAAATCTTGGTGATATTCTTCTGCAGGATAGAACGTACTTGCAGGCTCAATCTTTGTCACGATATCTTTTTTGAATCGTCCGCTGGCTTGCAAGGCTGCTTTGGAAGCTTCCGCAATCTTTCTTTGCTCTTCTGAATGATAAAAGATGACTGGACGGTATGAATCTCCACGGTCCACGAATTGTCCCATTGCATCCGTTGGGTCCGTTTGTTGCCAGTAGACTTCTACGAGTTTTTCATAAGGGAATACTTCTGGGTCGAACGTGATTTGCACGGCCTCTGTATGTCCTGTTGTTCCGCTACATACTTCCTTGTATGTCGGATTTTCTTTGTGGCCGCCTGTGTATCCTGAGATTACAGACTCGATTCCTGGTTGGCTATCAAATGGCTTCACCATACACCAGAAACAGCCTCCTGCAAATATAGCAATTTCTTTTGCCATGTGTATTCCTCCTACTCTTGTTCCGGGTTCAACGAAACATCTTCCCCGAAAATGCGCATCTTAATCGCGACACCTGTTCTTGTGCCTGCCAATCCACCGAGTCCCGTTTCACGGAGTTCTCGTGGCATTCTTACCCCGATACTGCGCATCGCTTCAATGGTTTCATCGGCTGGAATCACGTTTGTAATTCCTGCAAGTGCCATATCTGCGGCAATCAACGCATTTCCTGCACCAATCGCATTCCGCTTCACGCACGGCACTTCTACAAGACCGGCTACAGGATCACAAACGAGACCTAATAAATTCCCAAGCGCTGTCGCAAAGGCTTCGGAACTCTCTTGCGGCGTTCCACCGGCTGCTTCAACGGCTGCGGCTGCGGCCATCGCGCTGGCACTTCCGACTTCGGCTTGGCATCCACCTGTCGCCCCAGCAATCATCGCGTTATTGGCCACGACCATCCCAAAGGCTGCCGAAGTAAAGAGGAAACGAACTTGTTGTTCATGGTTCAAGTTCATCGTATCGGCAATCGAGAACACAACGCCCGGTAAGGTTCCACTCGCTCCTGCTGTTGGAGTCGCACACACAAGCCCCATTGCAGCGTTGACTTCGTTTGTTCCAAGCGCGTATTGTACCCCCGCTAGAATACTATCTCCCGACAATGTTTTCCCACGTTCACGATATTTCTTCATCTTCAACGCGTCGCCACCCGTTAAACCTGTTGGAGAGAACACGCCCTCTCCTTCCACGCTTCGTTCAACGGCGTTCTTCATCGTTTGTAAGTTTTTTTCCATTTTCTCCCAGATGTACTCACGACTTTGCTGGGTCATTTCCATTTCTTGTTCAATCATGATTTCCGAAATGGGCTTCTTTTGTTCTGTTGCTAATGCTACCAATTCTTTAATGGTCGAAAACATTGCAAACTTCCTTCCTTATCATCACGCAAACATATAGATGTTATGCGTTTTTCTTAATGTTTGTATTTGTTCTTTTAATTCTGGGGATAATAAATCAACAAGTTCATATCCCATCATTTGGCTATCTTCTGTCATTTCCACTCGTTGTTTTGAAATGGTCACGCTATGTTCATGTAGTAAATTGTAGAGAACAGGCATTTTTCCAAGAGGGACCACTTCGAGCAAGACCGGAAGAGGACCTGTAAGCTCCATCTTAAAGCCATCGACTTCGATGACCTTCACTTCCACCGCTCCGCCACCAACAGAGGTCCCGATGAGGCGAATCGTACGCTTCTCATCGCTCAAGATTAAATCCGCGGTATTGGCGTGATTCACAGGGCTTGGTTCTTTTCGTTCGACAAATTCAATATGCATTCCTTCGGACTTGGCAATCTCAACGGCACGTGGTACGCGCTCATCGTCTGTCGCAAAACCTAAGATTCCGCTAATAATCGCAAAATCCGTTCCGTGTCCCTTATGCGTTTCGGCAAATGACTCATAATAGTCGCATCGAACGCTTTTTGGCGTTCCACCGAACAACTGTCTCGCAAGAGCACCAATCGCAATCGCTCCAGCAGTATGTGAAGAAGAAGGACCTACCATAATCGGACCAATAATATCAAAACAACTCTTATAATTTTGTACTTTATTTCCTTCCATGTCGGCACTCCTTTCTTTGCTTTACTATCGTATCAGTATACGCCTTCAATGTAAATTATTTTTGGCCGGCAACTCGAATTGCGTATGCATCGAGTAAGATTCGGCTGATGACTTGTAGTGGTAAGCGCGAGCGAACTTCATAATCTGGGAAATACGAACTCTCAGACTTATAGCCAACAAACGTGATATCACTGAGCTTTGCCAGAGGGCTCGCTCCGTTTGCGGTCAATAAAATAACCGGCACTTCATTTTGTTGGCAAACACGCGCTGCTTCCACTAATTCTTCGGTATGTCCATTCAATGAGATAATAATCGCCACATCTTGGGCATTTAAACGATGACTGATAGTGCGGATAATATTTGGATCCACATACTGTTCGCAGGTGCGCTCCAACAAATGGAGTTTAATTTCCATCTCGGTTGCAATCATTTCACTGAGGCCACGCGAAAATAAATACACTCGTTGCGCTCCAAAAATCGCTTGAACGGCATCCTCAATCGTTTTGCTGTCTAGCTGTTCAATCGTTCGGCGCACTTCCTGCTCGTTTTTCACAACAACAGCTTGAATCTTTTGGTCGACAGCCTCCAAACTCTTGAAGGTTGATAACTCTTCGTTTGTAAAACGATATTGTTTCTTCAAATCATGTTTAAAGCTGGTGAATCCGTCATAGCCTAATTTCTTCATTGTACGCACAATCGATGCAGTGGATACATTCGCATCTTCACTCAGCTTCACAATCGAGATGGACGGGATTTCATCCAGATGTTGTTCGATATAAGCAAGCAGATATTTCTCCGTATTTGTTAGACCTTGTGTATTGAACATGCGAACTCTCCATTCTGTAAAGATTTACAAATGTTAACCTCATTTTGGGAAACATTTACAGTGTGTCATATGTAATAATAAGTATAGCAAAAAAAGCTTGGAGGTGAAATGATGATTTATACGTGTACGATGAATTTAGCCATCGATTTGTTCATTAAAACCCCGCAAATGCTACCGTCTGAAGTGAACCGAACCGACGAGGCTGTTTACATGCCAAATGGAAAAGGCGTGAATGTCAGCTTCATCTTAAAAGAACTCGGAATTGATAGCACCGCCACTGGTTTTAAAGCAGGTTTTACTGGCCAATTTATCGAGGAAGAACTGCAAAAGGCAGGCATCCAAACACAATTCGTTACGGTGGACGGAATTACTCGTATCAATGTGTTCACGCAAGTCGTGGCCACAAACGAAGAATTCAAACTCGTTAACCAAGGCCCAAGTGTTACACCCGAGCAAGAAGCTTCCCTTCTAGCCATCGTGGAAAACATGAACGCCGACGATATTTTGTTTGTTTCTGGAAGTCATCCTGAAGGCATCACGCGTGCCACTTACGAGAAAATCGCAAAAGCGTCCCAAAAACGTTGCTTTAAGTTTATTCTCGACACTTCCGCTCATTTTGTACCGGAACTATTGGGTTACAAACCATATCTCATTAAACCAAACGACGAAGAATTAGCCGGATGGTTTGGATTGAAGGACATTAGCCTTGAGGAAATTAAGGACTGCGGTCGTAAACTCCTCGAACAAGGTGCTCAAAACGTTATCGTTTCTTTAGGAGACAAGGGAGCTATTCTCTTTACACCAGACGAAACGATTCATGTCACTGCACCTGATGGCGAAGTTGTCAATACTGCCTGTGCAGGAGATACACTTCTTGCGACCTTCGTTGGAAGCAAGTTGCAAGGTTTATCCGATGAAGAAGCACTGATTAAAGCCGTCGCAGCGGGAAGCTCAACCGCATTTAGACCTGGTTTGACAGACTTCAAAGATGTTCCTACATTAATGCAACAAATCAAACGAGTATCCTAACTCGGGAAAATAAAGGAGGAAAAACAATGACAAAATATGATATTATCGCTGCCACTGGGTGTCCGACAGGAATTGCGCACACTTATATGGCACAAGAAGCGCTCGAGCAAGCCGCTAAAAAAGCAGGAGTAACAATTAAAGTCGAAACACACGGACAAATCGGTGTCGAAAACGAACTGACTCCAGAAGAAATTGCAAACGCAAAAGCAGTCATCATCGCTGCTGATAAGGACGTTCAACCACAACGTTTCGTAAACAAAAAGATTATCGACGTTTCAGTTGGACAAGGAATTAAAAATGCCGACGAATTAGTAGCACAAGCTCTTCGCGGAGAAGGCGTTGTGAAATACCACTCTGACGATGCAGCTGTTGAAGCTTCAGAAGCTCCACAATCTTCTAACGTTGGAAAGAGCTCTATCGGTCGTGAAATTTACAAACACTTGATGAACGGTGTATCTCACATGCTTCCATTCGTTGTTGGTGGTGGGGTTCTAATCGCTATTTCATTTGCCGTATTCGGAATTTACTCATTCGATCCAAATCACGAAACATACAATGCCTTTTCTGCTCAATTAAAAGAAATTGGTGGTTTAGCAATGGGCTTAATGACTCCAGTTCTAGCAGCCTACATTGCACAAAGTATTGGGAACCGTCCAGCATTAGTGAGCGGTTTTGTCGCAGGTTTAATGGCAAGTAATGGTGGCGCAGGATTCCTTGGCGGTATCGTCGGTGGTTTCTTCGCAGGTTACTTAGTGGTTCTTTTAGAAAAATTATTCAAAGGACTTCCAAAAACATTAGATGGTCTTAAAGCTATTTTCTTATATCCTTTATTAGGCGTATTCATTACTGGTTTATTTATGAGTGTCATTGTTAGTCCAATGGCTGGTATCAACCAATCATTAATGGACTTCTTAAAAGGATTCCAAGATTCAAACCCAGTTCTTTTAGGTCTTGTAATCGGATGTATGTGTGCCTTTGATATGGGTGGCCCAGTAAACAAAGCCGCATACGTTACAGGTACAGTTCTTCTTGGTGAAGGAAATACAGCATTCATGGCTGGGGTTTCTGCAGCATGTATCGCTCCTCCACTTATCACAACTGTTGCCGTATTATTATTCAAAAACCGTTTCGATACAAACGAACGTAATGCTGGTTTAGTTAACTTCATCTTAGGTTCAACTCACATTACTGAAGGGGCTATTCCTTTCGTTGCCAAAGATCCACTTCGCGCAATGCCTTCAATGATGTTAGGTTCTTCAATCGCTGCAATCTTAACTTACTTATTCGGCGTACAAGTACCTGCTCCTCACGGTGGATTCTTAGTATTACCAGTTGTAACTCATCCATTCTTATGGGTATTAGCCATTGCGATTGGTTCTGTTGTCGGTGGTCTTGTTCTTGGAGCAACTCGTAAACCACTTTCTGAATAATCGACTTTTAGAAAGAACTTAGGAGGCTGAAAATGTTAATTAGTAAAGAATCTATTTTCTTAAATGAAAATCTTACTTCTCAAGA
>CAJZJI010000036.1 GCA_916049935.1 uncultured Streptococcus sp.
AACCAACGAAGATTCCTTTACGGATAGCATCTTGTTGTAATGCACCTGAGTCGAAACCAACAGCTAAGATTTTGTCTGCGCCAAGTTTAGATTCTTTGAAACCGCCGTTAGCGTTGATGATTGCTTTTGCAGCGAATTCGTTAGAACCATAGATTGCGATAGTGTCTTCTTTTTCAAGAACTGTAGAAGCTTCAGTTTTACCTGCAGCATCGTCTACTTGAGCTGGAACACGAACTTCAATAACAACTTTAGCATCAGCTTCAGCTACATCGTTTTTGAATTTGTCATGTCCAGTTACAGCAGTTTTAATGCCTTTTTTGTTTAACAATTCAACCATTTTATCAATGAAACCTTTTGTTCTTTGAGTGATTGAAAGTGAGTTAACTTCTTGAGAAACAACCCCGATACGAACTTTCTTGTCGCCGACTTTGCTTTCAAGTAATTTGAATAAGTGTTCAGCAGCGTTACCACCAGCAGCATGGTTGTCTGTTGATGCAGTAGCTTTGATAGCTCCTTCTGGTGCTCCTGGAACCCCTGAGTCAAATCCGATAATAGGAATGTTTTTAGATTGTGCTTGTTTAATCGCATCTAATTCTGCTTCAGTATCTAATGCAGCTAAAGCGATTGCTTTTGGATTTTTGTTGATCGCGTTATTTAATTGTTCCAATTGTTCTGCGATAGCTGTTTCATTTTGAGGTCCTACGAAAGTAACTTTAGCCCCTAATTCTTGAGCTGCTTTTTCAGCTCCTTTGTTAACTGCTTTCCAGAAGTCATGTTGGAAACCTTTCGCGATTACTTCTACTTTGAAGTCGCCGCCTGATTGAGTTTTTCCACCATCAGCATTTGATTTATTTGAAGTACATCCTGCTAATAAAGCAGAAGCACAAGCTAGAGTTGCAATAGCATATTTGAACGATTTTTTCATGATTTATTCTCCTTTATATGTCCTTTTTGACCCTTTCTTTGAAGGTGTCTTCCCAACTCATTGTGTCAATATCAAACTATTTTTTCTTATTCATGCGGATTAAGATATCAGAGTAAACGGCAACGATTACAACGAAACCTGTGATGAATAATTGATAGTGTGGTTGTAAGTCGATGTATGGTAAACCAATCTTCAAGACAGACATGATGAATACCCCGATGATTGTACCAACAACTGAACCAACCCCACCGGCAAGTGAAGTACCACCGACAACTACTCCGGCGATGGCATCAAGTTCCATACCGTTCCCTGTACCAGGAAGGATAGTTGAATAAGTTGCAGCATATGCGATACCAGCTAAACCTGCTAGAAGTCCACTGATGACATAAGCCATACCTTCCCATTTGATAACGTTTACACCTGAAAGTCTAGTAGCTTCTTTATTTGAACCGATGGCAAAGATGTAACGACCAATTTTTGTTTTATTTAAAACAATGGCTGCAATAATCGCTACGACAATCAAGACGATCAACCCGGTCGGAAAATTATCTTGCGTTCTGAATAAGTCTTTGTACCAGCCTTCACCAGTTCCACGTAATGGGAACGTTACACTTTGTACGTTTGATACGATTGAGCTTAAACCACGTGAAATCATCATTGTACCAAGTGTTGCGATGAATGGTGGTAATCCAAATTTCGCAATTAAAATTCCGTTGAATAATCCAAATACACCCCCAATCACTAATATTGCCAACAATGCTAGCCATAATGGCCAACCCATTTTTGTATGGAGCACTCCACCAACGATGGCAGAACACATCATTACTGTACCGATTGATAAGTCAATACCACCGGTGATAATAACGAATGTTACCCCAATTGCTAAGAAACCAATGTAATAAGATGCGTCTAAAATGCTGACCGCTGTATCAAACGAACGGAACGATTCACTTGAGACTGCAAAGAATGTGAAAATCACGATCAACGCGATTAATGCAATTAATTTTTGTAATCCAACTGATTGTACCAGTTTCGTCCATAGGGACTTTTTCTCTTCCATATCAATACCTCTCTTCGATTATCGATCCGTTGCTAAAGCGAGGATACGTTCTTGAGTTGCTTGACTGATATCAAGTTCCCCTGTTTTACGTCCTTCACACATGACAACAATACGATCGCTCATACGTAAAATTTCTGTAAGCTCTGAAGAAATCATAATGATTGATTTTCCTTGAGCTACTAGTTCATTCATTAATGAGTAGATTTCACTTTTCGCACCAACGTCAATTCCTCGAGTTGGTTCGTCAAAAATTAGAATATCGCTATTTTGTTCTAGCCATTTCGCAATAACAACTTTTTGTTGGTTACCACCTGATAAGTTCCGAACTAGTTGTTTCGATGATGGTGTTTTCGTTCTTAATTGTTTAACGAATTCATCACTGACTTTGATAATTTCACCGTCATCGATTAAACCACCCTTAATGTACTTATCAAGGTTTGTCATTACTGTGTTATTGGCAATGGTCATATCAACGATACATCCATAACGTTTACGGTCTTCTGAAAGATAACCAATACCTTCTCTAATAGCATCTTGAGGATTTTTAATATCAACCTCTTTACCATTAATTTTAATGGTTCCGCTATCTTTCTTATCCGCTCCGAATAGTAAACGAGCTACTTCTGTTCGGCCCGCTCCCATTAATCCAGAGAAACCTAAGATTTCACCTTTATGAAGCACAAAGCTAACATCTTTTACGTGGCTTCCTGAGTTTAAGTGTTCCACTTCTAATACAACAGGTGCTCCTTCTGGTACTGCAGAAACCGCTTTCGGATCTTCGTAAATAGTACGACCAACCATCATTGCGATGATCTCGTCCTTTGTAGTTTCTTTTGTATTTACAGTTCCAACATATTCCCCGTCCCTCATAACCGTTACACGGTCCGTAATACGGGCAATTTCGTCCATACGGTGAGAAATATAGATAATTCCTACACCTTTAGCACGTAAGTCATCAATAATTGCGAATAATTCATTAATTTCTGATTCTGTTAACGCTGCTGTTGGTTCGTCGAAAACAATAATCTTAGCATCCATTGACAATGCTTTGGCAATTTCAACCATTTGTTGTTTACCAACTGTTAAGTTTCCCACTTTTTCTTGTGGATTAATATCCAGTTTCAACAATTTGAATAATTCTTTTGCCTTTTTATTTCCGGCATTATCGTTGATGAAGAGACCTTGATTAATTTCTTCACGACCGATGAAGATGTTTTGAGCCACTGTTAAGTGGTTCATCATATTCAACTCTTGGTGCACGATTACAATCCCATCGTCCATAGCCTCTTTTGGCTTAGAATATTCTACTTGTTTTCCGTTATAGTGAATCGTTCCTTCATTCGCGCCGTAAATACCTGTCAATACTTTCATCAAAGTGGATTTACCAGCCCCGTTTTCACCCATTAGCGCGTGTACTTCACCTGTTCTTAGGTCAAAGTCTACACCTTTTAAGGCTTTTACAGGTCCAAACGATTTCACAATTCCCTTCATTTCAAGAATAACTGGATTACTCATGCATTTCACCTACCTGTTCCAGTTTTGTAATACGCTCTTTTAGCGTTTCTATTTGTTCTTGTTGATTTACAACGATGTTTACAACTTCTAGCAGCAAGTGGCTGTTCATAAAATGATCTTGCGCATGAACGGAAAGAAGTGTTGGACTAGCACCCTCTCCTCTAATTTCTTGCTGAATCATTTCTGTTTGAACATTATGCGCTTCAACTCCTTTAACTCTCGCTTCATCAAGGAGGCCTCTTGCAGATGAAATATCACCTGCAAGAGCACTCTTAACGGATTGCATTGCTAAAGTTGTTACTTTGCTGCTTTTGACAATGAGTTGCATCAATCGTTGCGTATCTGCTTTTTTTGTTTCGCTCATTGGCTTAACCTAATAATTCAATCGCTTGTTTTAGAACTTCTTCTCCGCGCATGTTTTCAAAGTCATCGTCTGAAATCACAGCAACTGGAACATGAAGTGAAGATTTAGCTTTCTCTTCTAAATAAGCTAGTTGAGGTCCTAATAATAAGACATCAATATTTTTTAGAGTATCAATCCCAGTAATCCCTACTGAGTAGAATGAGTAATCTAATTTATCACGGTAAATTACTTCTTGAATGCGTTCAACGAGCATACTTGTTGTTAATCCACCGACACAGGCTAAAATAATTGTTTTTGTCATTTTAGTCTCTCCTTTCTCTTACTTATGGATAGGTCCTAATAGTTGGCATGCACGGTAGTCAGCTGATTCTAAATCTTCTGTTCCGAATAATGACCAGTTCTTAGGTCTGAAGATATCTTCTTCAGCAACGTTATGCATATTTACAGGGATGCGTAACATTGAAGCAAGAGTGATAAGGTCAGCACCGATATGTCCATAAGTGATAGCACCGTGGTTTGCACCCCAGTTATTCATTACATCGTATACTGACTTGAATGCGCCTTTACCTGTTAAGCGAGGAGCAAACCAAGTTGTTGGCCAACCTGGATCTGTACGGTTATCCAATGTATGGTGTACATCTTCAGGTAATTCAAGTGTGTATCCTTCAGCAATTTGTAATACTGGTCCAACGCCTTTCAATAAGTTCAAGCGAACCATTGTCACAGGCATATTTCCTTTAGATAAGAATCGAGTTGAGTAACCGCCGCCACGGAAGTATTCACGGTTAGCTGCTGGGAAGTCAGTATTTGCAAGCATTGCATCTACTTCACTTTGTTCTAATTCCCAGAATGGTTTAATCACTGGTTCACCGTTTCTTGTAGCTTGACCAGTACCGTCTAATGTACAAGAACCTGAGTTAATTAAGTGTAAGAATCCATTTTCAGCATGACCTTCAAGTTTATGTCCTGTAACACGTTCAACAGCTTCTGGACTCCAGTAAGTACGAACATCCGCAAAGATTTGTGGAGTGTTTGTTAATAAGTAGTTGAATAGCATTGATACACCGTTTAACGCATCATTTTCAGTTGCGAAGATGTATGGTCTGCGAATTCCGTTCCAGTCAAATTGAGTATTTAGGAATGTTTCCATGAAGTCTCCGTTAGGGAAGTGGTCTGTCCATTGACGTTGACCTTGGAATCCACCAACAAGAGCGTAGTGACCAACTGCTTCTTCTTCGAAGCCTAGTTCAGCAAGTCTTGGGTTACCAATCATTAAGTCACGTCCAATTAAGAACATCTTAATCACGAATTCCCATTGTTTATCTTTTTCTTCACGGCTTAAAACAAGGTCTTCACGGTTGTGATCGAATCCTTCTTTAACGTTTTCTTTCACCCATTTAAGCGCACGTTCGAATTCTTCGTGATCGTAAATACCACGATCGATACGGCGAGTGAATTCAGTCATATCTACTGATTCATTACGCATTCCTAAGTATTCTTGGAAGAAGTTAGGATCTACGATAGAACCACCGATACCCATTGATACACTACCCATTGATAAGTAAGCTGTATCTCTCATTAAACCTGTAGCAAGAGCTGCTCTTGCGTAACGTAAGATTTTTTCTTTAACGTCTTCAGGAATTTCTGTATCTGTTGCTTCTTTTACGTCTTTACCGTAAATTCCGAATGCTGGAATTCCTTTTTGAGCGTGAGAAGCAAGAACTGCTGCTAAGTAAACAGCCCCTGGTCTTTCAGTTCCGTTGAATCCCCAAATAGCATGTGGAATATCAGGAGACATATCCATTGTTTCACTACCATAGCACCAGCATGGTGTTACAGTGATTGTTGCACACACGTTTGATTTCTTGAACAATTCGTGAGACGCTGCTGCTTCTGGTACACGACCAATTGTTGATGGTGAAATTACACATTCAACTGGTTGGCCATCAGGATATTTCAATGTAGACTCGATTAAAGCAGCTACACTCTTCGCCATATTCATTGTTTGAACTTCTAACGATTCGCGAACTCCTTGGCGACGACCGTCAATAGTTGGGCGAATCCCAATACGTGGATGTTGAATCATTTTTATTCCTCCTATTTTTCTACACTTCACGAACAGTTCCGTCTGGATTGTATTTCTTGTATCCTGGGTGACGTCCTGTTACTTTGTAGTTTTCGCGCATCTTGAACATTTGCTCTAATTTTTCTCTTGAGATTTCTTTTTCTTCAATGCCTTTTGTTAGTAATAACATTCTTCCGTGGAATGTTGATTTAGCCACGAGTTCTAATGTTTCCATTCTGTAGTATGCTGTAATCACATCACTACCCACTGTTAATGCACCATGGTTTTCAAGTAACATCACGTCGTGTTCTTGTAAGTATGGTGTAATCGCATCTGGAACTTCCATTGTTGAAGGAACTCCGAATGGTGTAATTGGAATTGAACCGATAACAATCGCACTTTCAATTAGTGAATAAGTATCTAATGGAATATGTGCTAATGTGAATCCAGTTGCAATTGGTGGATGAGCGTGAACAACAGCTTTCACATCGTCGCGTTCTTCATAGCAGCGAATATGCATTTTAATTTCGCTTGAAGGACGGAAACCTTCGTTGGCTTCAATCACTTCTCCTTTCATATTTAATTTAACGAGTTTTTCAGGAGTGATAAAACTCTTACTGATACCTGTTGGTGTTGCGATGATGGTATCCTCATCAATGCGAACTGAAACATTTCCGTCATTAGCAGCAACCCATCCTAGTTGCCACATTTTATGACACACGTCACAAATTTGTTCGCGTACTACTTGTTCATCAAAAGTCATAGTATCATCCCTTTCTGATTAATATCTTAGCAACTGAAGAAAGCGGATACAATACGTGGATGAACTATTGAACATCCTTCAAGTTTTGTGCTATAATTTGTTCATAAATGTTCAAAATCGTTCAACTAGGGGGTTTTATTATGGTATGCTTCGAGCGAATGTCTCGTATTATGGACATTCTCGCGAAAAGGAAAATCATCTCTACCTTCCAATTGGAAGCATTGATGTACTGCTCCACCTCTACACTGAGGCGTGACCTGATTAAACTGGAAAAAGAAGGAAAGATTATACGATCTCATGGCGAAGTTCGACTTGTTACTACAAACAATATTGAATACGCTTACGATAGCAGAAGCCATGAAGAAACTCAGGGAAAACAACAAAT
>CAJZJI010000037.1 GCA_916049935.1 uncultured Streptococcus sp.
GGTTTCTCATGCATTAGCAAGCGTCTTAGAACAAGAAGGCATCACACCTGATGTGACGGCTGGATTATCACTAGGTGAATATTCAGCACTTGTTGAAGCAGGAGTCCTTAACTTCAAGGAAGCTTTAAACTTAGTCGCTAAACGCGGTCAATATATGCAAGAAGCGGTTGTAGAAGGTGAAGGAAAAATGGTAGCCGTTTTAGGACTTGAAGACAATGTCATCGAAGACATTTGTCGTGAAGTTTCTACACCAGAAGCTCTCGTAGTTCCTTCAAACTACAACACACCAGGACAATTAGTCATTGGTGGTCATGCAGAAGCAGTAGACGCAGCAAGCGAAAAATGCTTAGAAGCTGGCGCGAAAAGAGCTGTACCACTTGTGGTATCTGGACCTTTCCATACTCCATTAATGGAAGCAGCGAAAGTTCGTTTTGCTCCTGAGATGGAAGTGGCAGAGTTACACGAAAGTAAATGCCCTGTATTAAGCAATACGCTAGGCACACCACATGAAGGCGTTCCTTCAAAAGACGTTCTCTGTGATCAAA
Organism: uncultured Streptococcus sp.; assembly: GCA_916049935.1. Taxonomy (GTDB): domain Bacteria; phylum Bacillota; class Bacilli; order Lactobacillales; family Aerococcaceae; genus Granulicatella. The sequence continues at coordinate 546 of CAJZJI010000037.1, forward strand.
TTACAAATGCCGTGAAATGGAAACAAAATGTAGAGTGGATGCTTCAAGATGGCGTAGATGTCTTTATTGAAGTAGGTCCTGGAAAAACATTGACGCAAATGGTGAAACAAATTGCCAAAGCAAAAGGTGCCTCTGTTCAATTATTCCAAACAGATAGCCTTAAAGCAATGAATGAAACCATTGAAAAAGTAAAGGAACTGAAAGGATAACGAAATGAAATTTAAAGATAAAACAGTTGTTGTAACAGGGAGCCGTCGTGGTATCGGTCTAGGAATCGCATTAGAATTCGCTAAACTTGGCGCTAATGTTGTTTTAAATGGTACTCGTGAAATTGATGCTGAAACACTTGCGCAATTTGATGCTTATCCTGGTGAAGTAATGACGTTTGTTGGAGACGTTTCGAAATTCGACGTAGCTGAAAACTTTATTAACGAAGTAAAAGAGCGTTTTGGACGCATCGACGTGTTAGTCAATAACGCTGGAATTACGCGTGATGGTTTATTAATGCGTATGAGTGAATCTGATTTTGACGATGTAATGAATATTAACTTAAAAGGATACTTCAATATGATTCGTTTTGCGACTCCAGTTTTCGTAAAACAAAAATCAGGAAGCATTATTAACATTACAAGTATCGTTGGGGTTACAGGGAATGCAGGTCAAGCAAACTATGCCGCAAGTAAAGCCGGAATCATTGGTTTAACAAAATCTGTTGCTAAAGAAATCGGTTCTCGTGGAATTACAGTAAATGCTGTTGCTCCTGGATACATCGATACAGATATGACACAAGCATTACCTGAAAAGATTCGTAATGAATGGGAAAAACAAATCCCAGTACGTCGTTTCGGTACAGTAGAAGATATTGCTGAAGCATGTGTGTTCTTAGCGGAAGCAAAATACGTTACAGGACAAGTACTAAACGTTAACGGCGGATTATACATGTAATCTCTTAAAGGAGGAAAACAATGAATCGAGTAGTAATTACAGGAATGGGAGCAATCACTCCTTTAGGAAATGATGTAGCTAGCTTCTGGGAAGGCCTTAAAGAAGGTAAGAACGGAATTGCTCCAATTACAAAATTTGATAAAAAAGACTTAGATGTTCATGTGGCGGCTGAAGTAAAAGACTTCGATGCTACAAAATACATGGATCGTAAAGAAGCAAAACGTATGGACTTATTCTGTCAATACGGACTTGCTGCAGCAATCCAAGCTGTTGAAGACAGCGGTATTACTCCAGAAAATACAGACTACGACCGTTTTGGTGTCATGGTTGGTTCTGGTATCGGTGGTTTAACAGTGATGGAAAGCCAAATCATCAAAATGCATGATAAAGGCCCAAGTCGTGTAGCTCCATTATTCGTTCCAATGGCCATCGGAAACATGGTTGCAGGAAACATTTCAATGAAAATCGGAGCACGCGGCGTATGTACGTCATTAGTAACTGCCTGTGCAACAGGAACACATGCCATCGGTGAAGCGTTCCGTAACATTAAACATGGTTACTCAGATGTGATTTTAGCCGGTGGTGCTGAAGGTTCAATTTGTGAAATCGGAATTGCTGGATTTGCTGCTTTAACAGCATTATCAAGCAGTGACAATCCAGATGCAGCTTCATTACCATTTGATAAAAAACGTGGCGGATTCGTAATGGGTGAAGGAGCAGGAGTTCTTGTTCTTGAAAGCCTAGAACACGCACAAAAACGTGGCGCTAAAATCTATGCAGAAGTTGTTGGGTATGGTGCTACAGGAGATGCTTATCATATGACAGCTCCAAATCCTGATGGAAGCGGCGCTGGTAAAGCAATCTTACAAGCTATCGAAGAAGCAGGAGTAGCTCCAAGTGAAGTGGACTATGTGAATGCTCACGGAACTGGTACTCCAGCAAACGATTCAGCTGAAACAACTTCAATCCGTTATGCGTTAAAAGAAGCTGCTGATAAGGTTCATGTTTCAAGTACAAAATCAATGACTGGACACTTATTAGGGGCTGCTGGTGCTATCGAAGCTATCGCCTGCGTGAAAGCAGTTGAAGAAGACTTCGTACCACCAACGATTAATGTAACAGAGCAAGACGAAGCTTGTGACTTAAACGTAACTCCAAACGTTGGAGTTTCTACAAAAGTAGACGTAGCAATTAGTAATTCGTTAGGTTTCGGCGGACATAATGCCGTAATCTGCGTGAAGAAATGGAAGGATTAATACATGAATGTAGAAGAAATTAAAGAACTAATGACTTTGTTCAATGATTCAAACATGACTGAGTTTCATTTATCAAACGAAGAGTTCGAAGTGCAATTTAGTAAACGCGAGGAATATCCTCAAGTCGTTTCTAATGCCGTTGCACCAGTCGCAAACGTGGCAAGTCCAGTAGAAGCTGCACCAGTGAGTGCCGCTCCTAATGCAGAAGCTCAAGAAGCTCCACAAGTAGCAGCAGATGCAAAATACATTACAAGCCCAATCGTTGGGGTGGTTTACTTACAATCTTCACCAGATGCAGATCCATTTGTACAAGTGGGTAAACAAATCACTTCAAACGACACTGTATGTATTGTCGAAGCAATGAAAATCATGAACGAAATTAAGAGCGACTTCAATGGTGAAGTTGTAGAAGTCCTAGTAGAAAACGGCCAAATGGTTGATTTCGGACAAAAATTATTTGCGATTCGCTAAACCCAATTTTAGGAGGAAATTAAGATGAACATTATGACTGTAACTGACGTAGCTGAGTTAATCCCTAACCGTTACCCAATTTTATTTATTGACCGTGTAGATGAATTAGTACCAGGTGAGCACGTTGTGGCACGTAAAAACGTGACATTTAACGAAAGCTTCTTCCAAGGACATTTCCCTGGTGAACCTGTAATGCCTGGTGTGTTAATCGTTGAAGCATTAGCACAAGCTGGTTCAATCCCATTATTAAAACTTGATTCTTTCAAAGGAAAAACAGCTTACTTAGGTGGATTAAACAATGTTAAATTCCGTCAAAAAGTAACTCCAGGAGATGTGTTAACACTTCAAGTGGATATCGTTAAATTAAAAGAATATGCAGGAATCGGTAAAGGCGTTGCTTATGTCGATGGTAAGAAAGTCGCAGAAGCTGAATTAACCTTTATTATTGGACGTTAAGCCTATGTTTAATAGAGTACTAATCGCAAACCGTGGAGAGATTGCTTGCCGTATTATTCGTGCTTGTCGCGAGTTAGGAATTGAATCGGTAGCCGTCTATTCCCAAGCGGATAAAGATGCTCTTCATGTACAATTAGCCGACCATGCCGTTTGTATCGGACCAGCTGCCTCAAAAGATTCTTACTTAAAGGTTGAAAATATTTTGAGCGCTGCCGTTACAACAGGGGCACAAGCGATTCACCCAGGGTTTGGATTCTTATCAGAAAATGCTAAATTTGCCAAAATGTGCGCTGAATGCAATATCACTTTCATTGGACCTTCAAGCGAAGTGATCTCTCAAATGGGGGATAAAGCTGAAGCGCGTAAACAAATGATTGCGGCCAATGTACCAGTAATCCCTGGTAGTGATGATGTTGTCGCAACCGTAGAAGAAGGTATTGAACTTGCCAAGCGTATCGGATTCCCGCTTTTAATTAAGGCGGTTGCCGGTGGTGGCGGTAAAGGGATTCGTCGTGTTGAAACAGTTGAAGAATTTGAACATCAATTTGTGACTGCGCGTCAAGAAGCCTTACAAGCCTTCGGAAATGCCGATGTGTACATGGAACGTATTATTTATCCAGCCAAACATATTGAATTTCAAATTTTAGCCGACCAACACGGAAATGTAGTTCACCTAGGAGAGCGTGACTGTTCGCTTCAACGTAAAAATCAAAAGATTATTGAAGAAGCACCAAGTCCATCTCTATCCCCTCAACTTAGAAGAGAAATGGGAGAGGCTGCTGTACGTGCTGCTAAAGCAGTCGGCTATCAAAATGCAGGAACAATTGAGTTTCTTGTAGATGAAGAAAAACATTTCTATTTCATGGAAATGAACACGCGTATTCAAGTAGAACATCCGATTACGGAAATGATTACGAATGTGGATCTTGTACAACAACAAATTAAGATTGCTGCAGGAGAACCATTACCATTTACGCAAGAGGATATTACTTTCGAAGGTCATGCGATTGAATGTCGTTTAAACGCTGAAAATCCATTTGAAGGCTTCCGTCCTTCTCCAGGGAAAGTAACATTCTTACACCAACCAGTTGGTGGGATGGGTGTTCGTATTGAATCCGCATTGTATACAGGGTATCAAATCCCACCATTCTACGATTCAATGTTAACGAAACTAATTGCGCACGGTAAAACCCGTGAAGAAGCGATTCTTCGCATGAAACGTATGCTTTTTGAACTCGTGGTAGAAGGTGTCGATACCAACCAAGAATTCGTTGAAGATTTATTAGATTCACCAGCATTTAGACGTGGGGACTATACAACTGCGTATGTTGAAACTGAATTTTTGAAACACTGGAATCAACCAAAAGAGAAATAGAATGATTTAGTAAAGGAGTGATTAGATGGGTCTGTTTAGAAAACGGTCGTATATCACTATTAATCGTACCAAAGTAGACTTATCTGAACAGTCTGAGTTACCTACAGTTCCGGATGGGAAATGGGTGAAATGTCCTTCTTGTGACAAGATTGTCTACAAAGAGGATTTAGGATCCTTAAAAGTTTGTCCGCACTGTGATGCTCATTTTAGAATTAATGCGGCTGAACGATTAGCCATTACAGTAGATACATTCCAGGAACTCTTTGAGGATGAAAAGCCAAAAGTGGATGTAGCCTTTCCAGGGTACGAAGTGAAATTAGAGAAAGCCTCAAAAGTAGCCAAAGAAAATGAAGCTGTAACAGTCGGTGTGGCAACCATTGGGGAAGAATCCTTTATTTGCTGCGTCATGAACTCATTCTTTATGATGGGGTCAATGGGACAAGTCGTTGGTGAGAAAATCACGAAGGCTTTCCAAGAAGGAATCAAACGCCAATTGCCAGTTGTGATTTTTACCGCTTCAGGTGGTGCCAGAATGCAAGAAGGAATCTTTTCTCTGATGCAAATGGCGAAAATCTCAGGAGCTGTGGAAGAACACCATCAAGCTGGATTATTCTATTTAACAGTATTGACGGATCCAACTACAGGAGGCGTCACTGCAAGCTTTGCGATGCAAGGCGACATTATTTTAGCAGAACCAAAAGCTATCGTTGGATTTGCTGGAAAACGTGTTGTGGAACAAACCATGAACCAAAAACTTCCAGATAATTTCCAACAAGCGGAAACAGTTCTTGAACAAGGTTTTATCGATGCGGTTGTTCACCGTAAAGAAATGAAGAAGATGATTCATCGTCTACTTGTCCTTCATGGAAAGGGGTCGAATGCATGAAACCAATGAAAATTGTTGCGTTGGCACGTGATGTGAAACGCCCAACGACAAAAGAATGGATTAACGCCGTATTTGACGACTTTATTGAATTACATGGTGATCGTTACTATGCCGATGATAAAGCTCTTGTAGGTGGAATTGCGACATTAAACGGCAAACCTGTCACGGTGATTGGGATGGAGAAGGGGCATACGCTTCAAGAAAACTTGAAGACAAACTTCGGTCAAGTCCATCCAGAAGGATACCGTAAGAGTGCACGTTTAATGAAACAAGCTGAGAAGTTTAATCGTCCCGTTGTGACGTTTATTAACACGGCTGGTGCTTTCTGCGGGGCAACTGCAGAAGAACGTGGTATCGGTGAAGCCATTGCGGATAATCTTCGTATTATGAGCCACTTGAAAGTTCCGATTATTGCCATCCTTTGTGGTGAAGGCGGAAGTGGTGGAGCATTAGCGCTTGCTGTTGCAAATGAAGTCTGGATGATGGAATATGCGATGTATTCGATTCTTTCTCCAGAAGGATTTGCATCCATCTTGTGGAAAGACGGTTCTAAAGCCAGTCAAGCCGCTGAACTTATGAAATTTACAAGTAAGGATTTGTTGGCGCAAAAGATTGTAGACCGCATTATTCCAGAAAAGAAAAAGACAAATGAAGAGATTGCTTTGGATATGAGAGAACAATTAGAAGTTCAATTAAGTGAGTGGTCACAGAAATCGAAAGAAGAAATTGTAAGCCAACGTTTAGAGCGATTTAATCAATATTAGAATTGGATGAAAATTCCAAGGAGCCTGACTTTTTTGTTAGGCTCTTTTTTGTTATACTAGAGTTACCATTTTCATTGGAGGGAACAATTTATGACACGTTTAGAAAAAGTAAGAAATTCCATGAAAGAACAAGAAATTGATGGACTTATCGTTTATAGCCCATACAATTTACGTTATTTAGCAAACTTTACAGGAACAACAGGATTCGCATTAATCACGTTGACAGATGCTTATTTTGTAACAGATGCTCGTTATACACAACAAGCACAACAACAAGCAAAAGGATTCCATGTGATTGAACATAAGACAGGTTGGGTTCCAGC
>CAJZJI010000038.1 GCA_916049935.1 uncultured Streptococcus sp.
TTGGTAGTGAAATTAACTTATAATTAGGAGGAAGAAACATGAAAGTAATTTTCTTAAAAGATGTAAAAGGCAAAGGTAAAAAAGGCGAAGTTAAAAATGTAGCTGATGGCTATGCACAAAATTTCTTAATTAAGAACGGTTTTGCAAAAGAAGCCACTTCAGCAAACCTTGCAACTTTATCAGGACAAAAGAAAGCCGAAGAAAAACATAATGCTGAATTATTAGCTAAAGCCAAAGAATTAAAAGAGTTCCTAGAACGCGAAGAAACAGTAGTTACCATTAAGGCTAAAGCTGGGGAAGATGGTCGTTTGTTCGGAGCAATTCCAGCAAAACAAATTGCGGAAGAATTCAATAAAACTTTTAATGTAGAACTTGATCGTCGTAAATTTGAATTAGCGGCTCCAATTCGAGCGTTAGGATACACACGTGTCCCTGTTAAATTACACCATGATGTTCAAGCGATTATGACAGTGAATATCGTCGCTCAATAAAGTTAAAAATTAGAAAAGAGATTATCCTGTTTGGATAGTCTCTTTATTCTTTATATACATGTGATAAAAATCACAAAGTAATTAAGTTATCTTTTATTTTGAGCCCAATCTTCTGTTTTATTAGGGTGTTTTGTGATACAATGAAACTGTATTTTTATGGTTATTTTTAGTAGAAAGGGTGTTTGAATGGAAGAACTATATCCAAATTTAGTTCCACCACAAAATATTGAGGCAGAAGAAGCCGTTCTTGGGTCTATTCTTCTTGCAAGTGACTCGATTATTTCGGTTATGGAATTTTTGACACCGGAAGATTTTTATCGTGTTTCTCATCAATTAATTTTTGCGGCAATGATTGAATTAAACCAAAACAATATCGATATTGACGCAATCACCGTTTCAGAGATTTTAAGACAAAAGAATCAAATGGAGAATATTGGTGGAGAAGTAACGTTAATCGAACTTCTTGATAAAGTGCCAACAGCAGCCAACGTAGAGTACTATACACAAATCGTGTTAGAAAAATCTACGCGCCGTAAATTAATTAAAACTTCGACAAATATTGTAAAAAATGCTTACCAAGAGGATGAACCAATTGCCAACGTCTTGGATACGGCTGAGAAGGATATTCTTTCAGTATCGGAAGGACGTAATAAGGCTGGCTTCATTCCAATTAGCTCCGTTCTTCGTACCGCTTATGAAAGCTTAGAAGAGCGTGCGAAAAACAATGGTGAAGTTACAGGGATTGCGACAGGATATATCGGTTTAGACAGAATGACGTCAGGGCTACATGCGGATGAGTTAATCATCTTAGCGGCTCGTCCATCTGTTGGTAAAACGGCCTTTGTATTGAATATTGCAAAGAACGTTGCCGTGAACTTGAACGAAACGGTAGCTATCTTCAGTCTTGAAATGGGGGCTGAGTCCCTTGTAGAGCGTATTATCTGTTCACATGCTAGCATCAACGCAGGACATTTGAAAACAGGTAAATTAACGCCTGAAGAATATACACAATATTTCGTGGCGACCGGAGCATTATCTGAAGCACCAATTTTTATTGATGATACTCCAGGGATTCGTGTTGCTGAAATCCGTGCAAAATGTCGTCGTCTAAAACAAGAGCGTAATAATCTTGGGCTAGTCGTCATCGACTACTTGCAGTTGATTGAAGGAAACGGAAAAGAGAGTCGTCAACAAGAGGTTTCTGAAATTTCTCGTAACTTGAAGAAATTAGCGAAGGAATTAAAAGTTCCCGTTATCGCACTTTCGCAATTATCGCGTGGTGTGGAACAGCGTCAAGATAAACGACCAATCATGTCAGATATTCGTGAATCTGGATCTATCGAGCAAGACGCGGATATTGTAGCGTTCTTATATCGTGATGATTACTATCGTCAAGAACCAGATGAGAATGGACATGTTCCAGAGGTGGAACCAAATAGTACCATTGAAGTGATTATCGAGAAAAACCGTAGCGGTCCTCGTGGAACGGTTGAATTGAACTTCATGAAAGAATTTAATAAATTTACAAATCTTGTGCCAGACGGAGTCGAGCAAAACGCTCCAATGGCCTAATCATAGACATTTAAATGAATAATACAAAGAAGAGGTGCGTCAAATGTCATCAGTAGTAGTAGTAGGAACACAATGGGGAGACGAAGGTAAAGGAAAAATTACAGACTTCCTCAGTGAGAACGCAGAAGTCATTGCCCGCTATCAAGGGGGAGACAATGCAGGACATACGATTCAATTCAATGGAGTGACTTATAAACTTCACTTAATTCCATCAGGGATTTTTTCACCAGAGAAAATCAGCGTGATTGGAAATGGGGTTGTATTGAATCCAAAATCTCTAATCACAGAACTTGCGTATTTACACGAAAGAAATGTGACTACTGATAATTTACGTATTTCAGACCGTGCGCATGTCATCTTGCCATACCACATTCGCTTAGACCAATTACAAGAAGAAGCTAAAGGCGACAACAAAATTGGAACAACGAATAAAGGGATTGGACCTTGCTACATGGATAAAGCAGCGCGTGTTGGGATTCGTGTGGCAGATTTACTAGACCGTGAAGTATTTGCGGAACGTCTAAGAATCAACTTAGCTGAAAAGAATCGTCTCTTTACTAAGATGTACGATGCAGAACCAATCGAGTTTGATGACATTTTTGAAGAGTACTATGAATATGGTCAACAAATGAAGAAATACGTTTGCGACACTTCTGTGATTTTAAATGACGCACTAGACAATGGCAAACGCGTATTATTCGAAGGCGCTCAAGGGGTTATGTTGGATATCGACCAAGGAACATATCCATTCGTAACTTCTTCTAACCCAGTTGCTGGTGGGGTTACTATCGGTAGCGGTGTTGGACCTTCAAAAATTGATAAAGTCGTTGGGGTATGTAAAGCGTACACTTCTCGTGTAGGGGATGGACCTTTCCCAACAGAATTATTCGATGAAATCGGCTCACGTATTCGTGAAGTCGGACGTGAATACGGAACAACAACAGGACGTCCAAGACGTGTTGGTTGGTTCGATAGCGTTGTAATGCGCCACTCTAAACGTGTATCAGGTATTACAAACTTAAGCTTAAACAGTATTGACGTATTAACTGGTTTAGAAACAGTGAAAATCTGTGTGGCTTACCGCAAACCAAATGGAGAAGAAATTTCTCACTACCCAGCAAGCCTAGTAGAACTAGCACAATGCGAACCTGTGTATGAAGAATTACCAGGTTGGAACGAAGACATTACAGGATGCCGTTCACTCGAAGAGCTTCCTGAAAATGCACGCAACTATGTTCGCCGTATTTCAGAATTAGTCGGCGTACGTATTTCTACATTCAGCGTAGGACCAGATAGAGAACAAACCAACATTTTAGAAAGTGTTTGGGCATAAAAAAAGTAATAGAGTAAAGGAGGATTTATATGAAAAAAATCCTAGTTGTAGATGATGAGAAGCCAATCTCAGACATCGTCAAGTTTAGTCTTACAAAAGAAGGCTTTGAAGTAATCACAGCCTTTGACGGTGAAGAGGGTCTGGTGGCTTTCAACGAAAAAAATCCAGATTTAGTTATTTTAGACTTAATGTTACCGAAAATTGATGGCTTAGAAGTGTGCCGTGAAATCCGTAAAACAAGCAATGTCCCAATTATCATGGTGACAGCAAAAGACTCTGAAATCGATAAAGTTTTAGGTCTTGAACTTGGAGCCGACGACTATGTGACAAAACCTTTCTCAAACCGTGAGTTAATCGCGCGTGTGAAAGCAAACTTACGTCGTCAACAATTAGCTCCAGCGGAAACCGAAGAAGAAAAAACAGCTAACGAAATCGTATTAGGCTCACTCATTATCCATGAAGATGCTTATGTGGTTTCAAAACGTGGCGAAGAAATCGAATTAACGCACCGTGAGTTTGAATTACTTCATTACTTAGCAAAACATATCGGACAAGTCATTACACGTGAGCACTTGTTGCAAACGGTTTGGGGATATGATTACTTCGGAGATGTGCGTACAGTGGACGTTACGGTACGTCGCTTACGTGAAAAAATCGAAGATACACCGAGTCACCCAACATGGATTATGACTCGTCGTGGGGTAGGTTACTACATTAAGACCCCAGATCAAGAAAAAGAAGCTTAAGATTGAAATGCGCTTTTCCTTGCCAACTGATCTACCGGCAAGAAAAGCGTATTTTGCTAAAAAGTAGAGGGGAAAATGACTCATGAATACAATGAAACGATTCTTTCGTTCCATTCAATTTAAGATTCCGATGCTGTTCATCTTGCTCTTAGTTATTTCGCTGCAACTCATTGTCGCGAACTTCTTAACGCAATTAGAGTCGCAAATGATTTCCAACTTCCAAGAACAAATCCAACTGCAAGTAGGGTTCTTGAAGAATAACGTGCAGCCGATTTTGGCAAAAGATGCGACCGATGAAGCGAAGATGTCTGAAATTTCGCAATTATTACAAGATTACCCAACAGGGAATAGTATTGTCGAAATTCGCATCATGGACATGCAAGGATATATTTTGGGAACAACGAACCAAACGCAGCAGTCTGTGGTTGGAACACGTTCAACAGAAGCGGACGTTCAACAAGTCGTTGTGTCGAATACCGTGCAAAGTTATAACTTCACGGAAGGCGAAACGCGTTATTGGAAATACGTTTCACCGATTGACCCAGTGAATACTGCTTCAGGGAATCCGGTTGGGATTATTTCAGTAACATCGAATTTCGAATCGCGTTATACGCAAGTCAAAGATATCGGGGTTATCTTTATTAGTTCTTCTATCTTTGTCATTATTTTGGCTATCGTGATTACCGTGATGATTTCACAAGGGATTACGCGTCCAATCGCAGAGATGAAGCAACAAACGGAACAGATTGCTGAAGGAAACTATACGGGTGAAGTGATGATTTACGGAGATGACGAGCTTGGTCAATTAGGGCAAGCCATTAACGACCTCTCTGTGAAGATTAAAGAAGCGCAAGAAGGGACCGAAGCGGAACGGCAAAGGTTGGATAGTGTCCTACGTCATATGAGTGACGGGGTAATTGCGACCGACCGTCGTGGACGTATTGTAATTATCAATGCGGCAGCGTTAGATATTTTAAACTTACGTAGCGAACGAATTGTCGGGACACCATTATTAGATGTATTAAGACTCGACCGTACTGTTACTTTCAGGGATTTACTTGAGTCTCAAGAAGAACGTATGATTACGTTTGAAGAAGATGGCGAAGATACCATCGTGCAATGTGAGTTCTCAGTGATTCAACGTGAATCTGGATTTATTAGCGGTCTTGTCTGCGTATTAACAGACGTTACCGAACAAGAGAAAATCGACCGCGAACGTCGTAATTTCGTATCGAACGTTTCCCACGAATTACGTACTCCACTAACAAGTATTAAGAGTTATACAGAAGCGTTAGTGGATGGGGCATGGGAAAATAAAGAAATTGCGCCAGAATTCTTACATGTTATCGAAACTGAAACAGACCGTATGATGCGTATGATTACGGACTTACTCAACTTATCGCGTATGGACCAAAACCGTCTTGAACTCGATAAGGAGTTCGTGAATATGAACGAGTTGGTGAAACATATTGCCAACCGTTTCGATATGGTGCTTTCAAGTGATCAATATCGTGAAAAGAATTACCGTATTTTAACGGATATCACACAACGAGATTTATGGGTTGAAATTGACCAAGATAAGATGACACAGGTGCTGGATAATATTATCAATAATGCGATTAAATATTCTCCAGATGGGGGTCGTATTATCGTTCGTCTAATGGAAACTCATACGGACTTAATCGTGAGTGTAAGTGACGAAGGGTTGGGAATTCCACGTAAGGATATTCCACACTTATTCGACCGATTCTATCGTGTAGATAAAGCCCGTTCAAGAGCGATGGGTGGTAGTGGTCTTGGACTGGCTATCGCGAAAGAAGTCGTTCAATTACACGGTGGTAAAATTTGGGTGAACAGTATTGAAAACAAAGGGTCTACATTCTTTGTTTCTCTACCATATGTTCCATTTGAAGAGGACGGTGAATGGGATGAATTTTAAACGTTATCGAGCAATGCTAACGGCGCTCTTTGTATTAATGGCCATTAGCTTTGTGTTTACGTATCTCATCGTAGTACGTCCGGTTGATTTCTTTACGAATCAAAAGCAAAATAATAATAAAGTTGCAACACAACAAGATACAGGTGTACAAGTTCGTGCAACCTATTCGATGGAGGATGTCTTCAGACCCACTCGTTTAGTGTTAACGAATAAAAATAAATACGAAATGACAAGTAGCGCTTCAATTATGAAAGAAGTGAACAGTCATTTAAATAAACGATTTACGAATTTAACGCGTCTGGAAACGATGGATGAGACTACTTATGAAAATCTTGTCTTGCGTGAAGCGCGCATTGAAATTCTATTTGATGGATTACATTCGTTTGGGATTGTGAGTCGTTACTTCGATGCAAATAATGAGGACTTAAGTAATGATCGTTTCTCACGCATTGTGATTCGTACAGACGACCCTCATACTGCGTACTTCGTTAACGATGAGAATAAGCAGCTTTACAGTGCAAAAATTGATGAGAGTCTAAAAACAGAACTTGAAGCATTATATGCGGATAGTGACTTCTATGAAGTCGAATCCTATCGTGGAAAAACAAAACAATTCTTTGTCGAACAAGATAATTTGAATGTGGAACAGTCTGCCTATTTAATCGAGCAGATTCCAATGAGTTTCTATATTACTCAGTTATTTACGAATCAATCAGAAATTCGTACGCGTGGAGACGGAAAGACCGTTGTATACAATGATAATTTATCGCAATTGAAATTAGACCGTACGACAAATGTGGTCACTTTCTTCGAGAACCGCTCAGGAGAGGAAACGTTACTCTATACTAATAATTTAACGCAAACTTTCGGCCAGATGAAACGTCTTGGAGGCTG
>CAJZJI010000039.1 GCA_916049935.1 uncultured Streptococcus sp.
GTATTAAAGAACGAACGGTCTTCGGAAACAACGAACACATAGAGGTGACTCGACTGACTAGCAGCTGTTTCTACCAAGTATTGATGTCCCAGCGTAAAAGGATTGGCATTCATGACGATGGCACTATTGCTACTTCCTTCTACGAAATGTTCTTTTAGTAATTTTAAGTAATCACTAAAGGAAGGAATGCCTTGTTCTAAAAAGGCAAGATTTTCTGTTTCGGCAACTACGCGATACCCCAAAGATTTAAAGAAGACAATGTTCTTTGGTTTCGTGTAGACAAAACTATTTGTATAAGAACGTTCTCTTAATTCATCTAAGAGCGCCATCACGAGATGCGTTAACAGATTTTCTGATTGATACTTTTTACAAACCACTAAACATTTTAAAATGTTGCGGTCTAAAGAACCGGTTGCTGCAGGTTCACCAGAAGTATGGTAAATCGCAATTGTATAATCAACCTGCTCTGTTTTGCCAAGGTTAGCTTGATCCATTAACCATTCCCAATCTTGGCGTGCTTTTTTATCGCGATCGAGCCATAACCGTTTGAGAATGAAATTTTCCATGGAACGGCCTCCTTATTTTGGCGGGAATGCTTTTAATAAAAGAGCAGAAACGGCATATAGAATTCCTAATACTAGGAAAACTCCACCCATCCCTAAAGCCATTAATTCGAAAGCTTGTGTTAAATGTTCTGCGTTGAAAGTCATCGTTTTCCTCCTTTTCCTTCTATATTATTACATGAAGAATGATAATAATAATCCACCAGCAATAACTGAAGCGATTTGTCCAGAAACATTAGCTCCAACAGCGTACATTAAGATGAAGTTTTGAGGATCTTCGTCTGTCGCCATTTTTTGGATAACACGACTTGACATTGGGAATGCAGAGATACCTGCAGCTCCGATCATTGGGTTGATCTTTTCTCTACGGAATAAGTTCAAGATTTTAGCAAATACCACACCACCGATTGAGTCCATGATGAAGGCTACTAAACCGAACAAGATGATCATTAATGTTTGAACATTTAAGAATAAATCAGCTTGCATTTTAACTGAGATTGTAATCCCTAATAGAATAGAAACAATGTTTACTAATTCATTTTGAGCCGCTTGAGCTAAGTTATCTAAAACGCCACATTCACGTAATAAGTTACCAAACATTAAGAATCCAACAAGTGGTAATGAAATTGGAGCAATGAAACCTGCCACAATTGTGATAATGATTGGGAACAAGATTTTAGTTAATTTAGATACGCCTGAAGCGTGGTATGTCATACGAATACGACGTTCTGCTTTTGTTGTAACCATCTTGATAGCGATTGGTTGGATAATCGGAACAAGAGCCATATATGAGTAGGCCGCAACCGTAATCGCTCCAAGTAATTGAGGGGCTAATTGGTTCGCAACGAAGATTGATGTAGGACCGTCAGCAGCACCGATGATACCGATTGAAGCTGCTTCACGAATGTCAAATCCGAATAATACAGCTACAACGACTACGAAGAAAATACCGAATTGAGCTGCCGCACCGAATAATAACATGAATGGGTTTTGTAATAATGGACCGAAGTCGATCATCGCACCGATACCGATGAAGATTAATAATGGGAATAATTCAGTTTCGATACCGATTTCGAATAAGATTTGTAGAACCCCGTGTTGTTGTTGTCCACCAACGACTTGGTCAAGAACCCCAGTTCCAGGGAAGTTTACTAAAATTGTACCTAATCCCATTGGTACTAATAATGTTGGTTCGTACTCTTTTTTAATCCCTAAGTACATTAATAGGGCACCGACAAGCATCATGAAGATTTGGCCGCCAGTAATAGACATTATATTTTGAACTAATGTTTCCACTGTTTCACTCCTTGAAAGTTATTAAAATTAGTTAATTGTAATTAAAGCGTCTCCTGGGTTTACCACTTGACCTTCTTTAACGTGAATTCCTGCTACAACCCCTGCTTTAGCTGCAACGATTTCGTTTTCCATTTTCATTGCTTCTAAAATCATTAATGGTTGGTTTTCAGTAACAGTGTCTCCTACGTTTACTAAAATACGTAAGATGTTCCCTGGCATTGGAGATGGCATTGCGTCTGCGCCGGCTGGTGTTGATGCTACAGGAGCTGCTGGAGCTGGAGCAGCTTCTACTGCTGGTGCTGCAGGTGCCGCTGGAGCTGCAACTGGTGCTACAGGAGCTGCTGGGGCAACTGCTCCGATTTCTTCCATTTCTACTTGGTACTCTTGACCGTCTACTTTAATTTTGAATTTACGTAACATATCGTAACATTCCTCCTAAAATATATTATGAATTGCGTTTTTGGTAGATTTCTTTAACAGCCCATTGACTGTCATTTGATTCACCTGCAGCAATCGCTGAGGCAATAACCGAGATAATCTTGGTTTCTGGGTTGCGTTTAAGGACGCGTTTGACCACAAATTGGCTTTCTGGATAATCTGAGGCCGCAATCGCCGCTGCAATGATTGAGACGTGCTTAGCTTCTTCTGCTTCTACCGGTACAAAAGCTTCTAATTTTTCCCATTCAGATTCTGTTTGTGCAGACTTCGTCGATGCGTGTTCCGTTGCTTCAGAGTTCTTCTTGCCAAATAATCGTTGGAGAATTCCCATTCCTTCACTCCCTTCCCAACATAATCTGCATAGAATTATTATACAGAAAACACTATCATTCCAGAAATATAAAATGGGGCTTTTCCTGTTCTTTTGGTGTTTTATTATAAATAGGATATAAGCATTATGTTCAATTTTTCACATCAAACTGTTTTTTTATTGTTTTTCGATATGAAAACACTATCTTTTTTATTAAATATTGTTTAAGATATCGCTATAAGTAAACGAATTCATTCTACCTAATGAGTTCGTGGAGCTCCCTTTCAGGTTTTAGCGACTGAACGGTTCTCCAACTAAAAACAATTTTTTTAATAAAGAAAGGAAGATATGATGGTTATCACAATTTCAGCTTACGTAATGATGGCAATTTTCATGTACGTTATCATGAAGAAAAAAATGTCACCATTTACAGCTTTAGTATTAATTCCATTAGTTTTTGCAATTATTTTAGTTGCTACAGGTCAAGTCCAAGACGTTAACATCGGTACATTAATTCGCCAAGGGTTATTCGGAAATAACTCAAAAGATAAATTAACAGCGATGAAAGGGACTGCTGAAACAGGAATTATGCTTCTATTCGCAATCCTTTACTTCTCTACAATGTTAGACGCTGGATTATTCGATCCAATCACTAACAAAATGATTCGCTTCGCTAAAGGCGACCCAATGAAAGTATTGATGGCTACTGCTATCGTTGCTGCTGCCGTATCATTAAACGGTGACGGAACAACAACTACATTAATCTGCTGCTCAGCTTTCGTGCCAATTTACAAAAAATTAGACATGAAATTAATGAACTTAGGGGTTCTTATTATCTTACAAAACACTATCATGAACTTATTACCATGGGGCGGACCTACTGCTCGTGCGATGTCAGTTCTTGGTGTAGAAGCAGATATCCTAGCTTACTTAGCACCAGGTATGATTCTTTCAGTTCTTTACGTAATCTTCTTTGTTGCTCGCTCAATGGGTAAAAAAGAACGCGCTCGTTTAGGTATCCAAGAATTAACTGAAGAAGAATTAAACGAATTGACTACAATTTCTGATCCTGAAGTATTAGAAAAACGTCGTCCACAAAACTTCGTAATCAACGCTATCTTAACAATCGTATTAATCGGTTGGTTAGTTGCTGGTTCATTCATCAATTCAATCGAAGTGAAACCAGTTGTATTATTCTTAGTTGGTACAGGTTTAGCCTTAATGATTAACTACCCAGACTTAAAAGCTCAATCTAAACGTATTGGGGACAACGCTGGGGATGCTGTACAAGTAGTATTACTAGTATTCGGTGCCGGAGTATTCATGGGATTATTCCAAGGAACTGGAATGGCAACTGCTTTAACAGATAGCATCGTTCAAATCATCCCTAAACAATTAGCAGGATTCTGGTCATTAATCATTGCATTAATCTCGATCCCTGGTACATTCTTCTTAACAAACGACGGATTCTACTACGGAGTATTAATTCCATTCGCTGAAGTTGGACGTCAATACGGCTTCACAGATATGCAAATGGCATTAGCTTCATTAATGGGTCAAGCATTCCACTTATTAAGCCCATTAGTAGCGTTCATCTACTTACTATTACGTCTAACAGGATTAGACATGGGTGAATGGCAAAAAGAATCAGCTAAATACGCAGCTGTTATCTTCGTCATCTTCGTTGTAACAATCGTATTAATGGGTCACATGCCATTATACTTACCACAATAATCAAACAATTGAATTTGTGAAAAAGACTTGTTTAGGCTTAGCCTAACAAGTCTTTTTTTTGTGCATTTTACCATCTTATCGTTTATACTATTTCTAATGTTTACAATAATTTCCAGGAGGCTACTATGTCAGCGATTATCCAAGCGGTAAAGAAAAATTTAGATATTACCCAAAACAAACCTCTTAAAATTTCGCTCTACGAAGCATTTCGTAAAACGATTATCTTAGGAGAAATCCCTGCAGGTACGCGTATTAACGAGAAAGAATTCTCGACTGAGTTAAACATCAGCCGTACACCCATTCGCTACGCTCTTAACGAGTTAACGAAAGAGCACCTAGTAGAGCACATCCCTAAGATTGGTGTCATCGTAAAAGGAATTTCCATTAAAGATGCCCATGAAATTTACGAAATTAGAAAATCACTCGACACATTGGCAACAATTAATGCGATGAAACTTATGACGAAAGAAGACTTCAAAGAGTTGAGCGGCATCCTCGAAGAATGCGAACGTCTCAACAACGAAGACAAAGTCGACGAAGTACTTGCAAACTTCACGACTTTCAATGATTTCATCTACGAAAAATGCCAAATGACACGTCTAAAAGAAATCGTATTTGAATTACGTACATACGTGATTTACTTCCGCGACCTATCGATCCGTTCATCAGAACGCCGTACAAAAGCGCTCGAGGAACACAAACTCATCTATCGCGGCATGCTCAATAACGATGTGGAACAAATCACGCTGATTACACACGAGCACTTAGACCGCTCATTACAATTTATTTTGAAACAGATGGAGAAATTACACATTGATTAATCCTGAGTTTTTAGCAAAAGTGGCTACAGACGCACTTCTACAAGAAGTCAATCTCGCGCCAAAACCCGGCTTAGTGGACCCTATTTCTGTCGGCGCTCATAAGGACATGACAAAGGAAACCTTCTATCAAAGTATCGTTGCTCTCCGCCCTTATTTACTGGCCTACGCCGAAGCAGGAAGCCGCCACAATGGCACTCCACTCGACTTATTTAACGAGCTTCGATTCCTTGGAAAACAAGCCGAAGACGCAATGATGGCCGCTACCAACAATATTAACACTCATAAAGGAGCCAACTTCTCCTTTGCCCTCGTCTTAGGGGCTACAGCTCATACAAAAGGCAACATTCCTGAAGCCTTGCATTACTGCCACCTAATGACGCGCCACCTCATCGAAGTGGACTTTGCCAACCTCGACCAAAAAGAACATCTCTCTTACGGTGAAAAACTCTACGTCGAACATGGCATCACAGGAATTCGAGGCGAAGCAGCAACAGGCTACCCAAGCCTTGCAAAAGCCCTCGACTATTACAATACACTAGACACGCACACACCACGTCACCGCGACCTACTCCTTCTTCTCTACTTGATGACTTTCGTAGAAGACGGAAACCTTATTCACCGCGGCGGAATCGATGCGTATAAACAAGTGCAACAAGAAGCACAACAATTATTTGAAGAAGCCCAACCCCTAACAGAAACTGAACTAGCAAACCGACTCGAGGACTACGACAACGTTCTTATCGAGCGTAACTTGAGCCCAGGAGGCAGCGCAGACCTACTCTCGCTCACCTTCTTCTGTCATAAAATACAACAAAACGGATGAACCCTCATCCGTTTTTTCTTTGCCCTTTTTTCCTCCAAGCGTACACTTTATGTTCTTAGTTTTATCAAGTACCCCCATGTTTCCCCTTCCCTGCGCCAGAGAACGTGACATGCGCATGTTCTGTCGCACTCTCCTATTCAAGAAAGGATTAACCTTTTTTAGCGAAAGGGGCCGATATACGAGAGAAACCTCGGATTCTATAATAGCAGTAATGGGGAATCGTATTAAATGCGAATTAGTAGGAGTTAGGAATTTATTCCGTACTCCTACTTTGAGGCTTTAAAGGTGAGAGACCCTAGGCTCGAACCGGTACCCCATTATCGCTATTATGAAGACATCCGAGGGAATCTCGAGTATATCGGACCGTTAGGTCCTCCTTCTTCTATCTATGCACAAAAAAGAGTTAACGCAGTTTGCGTTAACCCTTTCTGTTAGCTTTTATTTAATAAGAGCAAGTGCGGCTTGCACGTGTGCAATGCTGCGTTCTCTTCCAAGCAATTCGATCGTTTTGCCGATCTCCGGCCCGTGTGTTTGTCCACTTGTTGCCACACGAATTGGCATAAACAAGTTTTTACCCTTCACGCCAGTTTCCTTTTGAACTTCCTTGATTGCTGCAAGAATACTTGGTTCATCGAATGTTTCCATTGATTCTAATTTCGCAACAAAAGCGTTCAATACAGTTGGAACTGTTTCGCCTTGAAGCACTTCTTTGGCTTGTTCATTTTCCACTTCGAAATCTTTTCTGAAGAAGAGCGCTGATAACTCAACGATTTCATTCATGTAGCTCATTTGGTCGTGGTATAAAGCCACTAATTTCACTAACCAAGCATGTTCTTCAGGAGAAACTTCGTCTTTTACAAGGCCTGCTTCTTTTAATTGAGCAATCGCCATTTCAGCCACTTCTTCTAATGGAGTTTTCT
>CAJZJI010000040.1 GCA_916049935.1 uncultured Streptococcus sp.
AACTTGCCATTTGCGGATGAATCCTGCGGGACGCTGTTAAATATTTTAACGCCGTCGAACTACCAAGAATTTATGCGCGTGTTGGCTCCAGGAGGGACGCTCGTTAAAGTCATCCCTGGCAATGATTATTTAACAGAGCTCCGCCAACAGCTCTATCGTTCAAATCCGGATAAACAAACGTATTCGAATGCGGACATTCTAGAACGCGTGAAGACTGAATGCCCTCAAGTAACATTTGAAGAAGTGCGCTACACGGTGGATTTAACCGAAGAAATCTATCGCCATTTACTCGAAATGACGCCTTTATACTGGGGAGCAAGCGACGAAGATAAGGCTTATAGCAATGCGCACCCGCTCTCGCAAGTAACGGTGCACTATGTTGTGGCTATCGTGAAAAAAGCCGAAAACAAATAGGAAAAGTATGGTATAATAAACTTATTAACAAGCAGGAGGCCTAATAATGGGATTCAAAGATTTATTTTCTCGTAAAAAAGAAGAACCGAAAGTAGAAGAAAAACCGGTTCAACCAGAAGAAAAAAAGGAAGAGAAAAAGGAAGAAAAACAGGTAGTTGAGCCTGCTCCAAAACAAGTAGAAGAACAAAAAGAAACTGAAGAACCACGTGTATTCACTGTGGGGATTGAATATGTATACTCTGTTTCAAAAGACTCACCAGATATGGTCGTTGCCGGACAAGTCAATGGAACAGTGAAAGTCGGGGATGAAGTCCTCCTTACAAAATTAGGTAGCGACGACGATGAACCGTTTAGAACTGCGGTTTACGGAATTCAAGTCGGCGAAGATCGCGTGATGGAAGCGACGAATCAAAAAGCCGTTCTATGGGTGGAAGATGCGACAAAATTCTTCCCATATGTCGGAACAGTGCTTCACTCTGAAGGCGTTACTGAAAAACAATTATACTCTGCATACATTAACGCATTAGGCGAACGCTTTATCGGTGTTGAAGGTGGCGTGCTTACAGATATGGACCGCGCACATTTAACAGTATCGGACGTGGCCGAAATTTGGCGACTTCTTTTATGGTATTGCAACGCGAATGCGGAAAACGATACGGATGAAACACGTGAAGAAAACTTCAATAAGATTCGCACACTTGTCATGATGGTTCGCGACAAATTATTCCTTTTAGATGGTATTTACGCGGTTTATTCTAAGAAAACGGGTGAACCATACTTATTTGCAAAAACAACGACAACCGATAGCGATAACTATGTCACTTCACCGCCAATGGTTCATTTCGTAACGAAGGCGTTTAAAGAAAACTTGAAAGAACAAAATGAAGATACGGAAGACTTAGAACTTCGCTATATCGACAATGGAGAAGATAAAGAAGGTATTCGAAACTTCATTAGAGAAGTCGTTTTACTCGACGGTGCGCAAGGCGTTCGCATCCTTTCTGAATATACTGCGATTGCAGCAGAGGGATTGATTGAGTTTCCAAACTACGAAGGTATGCGTGATGTCGACATTCCTGTAGAAAACCCAGGATTGGTTCGCTGGCTGCTTCTTCTAGGTCAATTAGGAAAACCAGATACTCCTGAAAAAGAATTCCTACATGAAATGTACTTCTATTTCTTCGGACAAGAATTATTGAAGTCTACGTTCATCGTGCCAATGCGTACTCATGGTGAAATTCCACAAGCCAACGAAAATGGTGTAACAAGTTTCAAAGAAGGCATGACGTTTGATTTAGCGATGGTCGAAGGAAGAGATAAGGAACAAGCCTTGATGTTCTTCACAGACTGGCTACGATTCCGCCAAAAATTCAAAGAAGAGTGGCAAGGGCTTATGCAACCACTCGATGGCAACCTAGGACTTCATGATGTAATCATCAACGGAACAGGAAACCCAGAAGCAGGTGCCTATATTACAGAAAGCATCTTCAACAAAATTAAAGAAGCGCACAAAAAAGACGCATAATGCTTAAGGACTCACAGTGTGGGTCCTTGTTTTTGTCTAAACGGCAATGTTTATAGCTGTTTTTGAGGCTGCTTTTATGCTGAAAAGGGTCCATTTTTCTCTTGTTTTAAATTTCTTACACTTTTCTTAACTTTTCAGTTGATTTTTTCTTAGAAAAGCGCTATTATACAAATAATCTTTTGCTCTGTAATTCATTTTGCACGGCAAGAGATGTTCGACTAACGTTAACTTTCGCAGTGTTTACACCGAAGGCTAGCGTTTTTTTTTGCTCAAAATTTAGACACTTTGTGATAAAAGAGAAGTATAGTACAATAGATAGGAAGAAAGAGAGGAGGTTTTTGATGGATACAGCAGTCTTAAAACAGAAAATTATCGCTAAAAGTAAAGAGCTTGGCATCGATAAGATTGGTTTTGCTTCTGCCGAGCCGTTTACGCACTTAGAAGAGAGCATGCGTCGTTCCAAAGAACTCGGCCATACGACAGGATTTGAGCATCCAGTGCTAGAAGAGCGTATTTATCCTGAGAAAATCTTCGACACTCCAAAAACCATTATTTCCATCGCGCTGGCGTATCCGACACTTCCAAAGAATAAGCCGGAACGTGTGAAGGGAGAGCGTCGCGGGGCCTTTGCGCGGGCTTCGTGGGGGGAGGATTATCACTTTATTCTCTCAAGACGCATGGAAGCACTGATTAACTACATCAAAGAAGAAGTTCAAGACGAAGATTCCAGATTTAAGCCGATGGTCGACACCGGTGAATTAATCGATGTCCGCGTGGCTGAGCGTGCAGGAATCGGCTTTGTCGGCAAGAATGGGCTTCTCATTACGAAGGAATTTGGCTCGTATGTCTACTTAGGGGAGCTGATTACGAATATCGAGTTTCCAACTGACAAAATGGTGGACTACGGATGCGGCGATTGTACGCGCTGTGTGGATTTCTGTCCAACCGGTGCGCTACTGGGCGATGGGCGTATGAATGCCATGCGCTGCTTGTCGTATCAGACGCAGACGAAGGGCTTTATGCCGCAAGAGTTTCGTAAAAAAATCGGTCATGTGATTTACGGCTGTGATATTTGCCAGCAAGTGTGTCCGTATAATAAGGGGAAAGATTTCCACTTGCATCCTGAAATGGAGCCATCTGTTGAGGAGACGCATCCGCTATTGAAACCGCTCGTGACGATTTCGAATAAGGAATTCAAGGAGCGCTTTGGTCAAATGGCTGGATCGTGGCGTGGGAAGAAGCCGTTGCAGCGAAATGCGATTATCGCCCTGGCCAACTACCGCGATAAAACGGCGGTGCCACTGCTGCTTCGTGTCATGAAAGAAGATATGCGTCCTGTGATGAAGGGAACCGCAGCATGGGCTGTTGCAGAAATCGTAAATGAGTCGAATGAAGAGATGATTCATTATTTTAACGAGCAAAAAGCAGCCGCAACGAAGAAACTCGAATCGCTCGAAAATCCATCTAAGGAAGATATCGAGTTAATTGAAGAATTAGACAAAGCAATTGTAGTCTTACAAGAAAAATATAGAGAAGAGGCAACCAAATGACGGTGAATCATATCGTATTATTTGAACCACAAATCCCAGCCAATACTGGGAATATCGCAAGAACCTGTGCGGCGACGAATTCGCCACTGCACTTGATTGAACCGCTTGGATTCTCGACAGATGACAAGCACTTAAAACGCGCGGGGCTTGATTATTGGCATGATGTCGATATTACGTATCACAAATCCCTTGAAGCGTTCCTGGAGTATTTAGGAGAACGACCATTATATTTAATTACAAAATTCGCCAACCATACGTATGATGAGGTGGATTTAGCCCGCGATGAGGAGCAATTCTTCATGTTCGGGAAAGA
Organism: uncultured Streptococcus sp.; assembly: GCA_916049935.1. Lineage (GTDB taxonomy): Bacteria > Bacillota > Bacilli > Lactobacillales > Aerococcaceae > Granulicatella. The sequence goes on from CAJZJI010000040.1 coordinate 3,803, forward strand.
AACAACCGGCCTTCCTGAAGAGTTTATGCGTGAAAACGAAGAGAAATGCTTGCGTCTTCCGATGAACGATACGCATGTACGTTCATTGAATTTATCGAATACGGCAGCGATTGTCGTGTACGAAGCGCTTCGCCAACAACGTTTTGCAGGGCTTGAACTCGTGCACACGTATGACCATGATAAATTGAAGTAGGTGACAGGGATGAATCAAAACTTATATCAATGTATTGTGTACGCCATTTGTGCGATTGCCTTTGTGATTTTAGCGTTCGTTTCGAAGCCCCTCTACGGAATTGTGGCAGTATTATTTGCGATTTCTTCAGTGGTCAATGGGATTCGTTATTTCAAAGAGAAGTAAAATTGCAAAATGAGGCTAGTTATGATACAGTGGATGACAGTTAAATAGCAAAATTGATGAAAAAGAGAGTAGTTTTTAACCGAATGTATTAGCGAGTTGGAAGGGTGAAAGCCAACCATTCATTAAAAATGAACCGCACTTTTGAAATGATTATTTGAAATGTAGGATAATCCGGATTCGCCGTTACCGAGTAAAGTGGCTCAATTTGAGCAAGCAGAGTGGTACCACGGGAATTCTCGTCTCTATATGACTGTCGTCGTATAGGGATTTTTTTGTGCAAATGGATATCCGAGTATAAAAACCAAAGAAAAGGAGAACAAAGATGAATTATAAGAAAATTGTTGCAGAACAAATCGCAAAAACAGTCGGCGAGCATTTAAGCGTTGATGAAATCGTATCAATGATTGAAGTGCCTAAATATGCAAACCAAGGGGACCTAGCTTTCCCTGCATTTACACTTGCAAAAGTATTACGTAAAGCACCACAAGCTATCGCGACAGAAATCGTGGAAGCCGTTAGCGATAAGCATATCGAACGCGCAGAAGCAATGGGACCATACGCGAACTTCTTCTTAGAACGTAGCGCTTTTGCCGATGAAGTATTAAAAGAAGTCATAGAACTTGGCGCACATTACGGTGACTGGGATTACGGTCAAGGACGTAAAGTCGTGATCGATATGTCTTCACCAAATATCGCGAAACCAATGTCAATGGGACATTTACGTTCAACAGTAATCGGGAACGCGATTGCGAACCTTGAGAAAAAAGTGGGCTACGAGCCAATTCGTATCAACCACTTAGGAGATTGGGGAACACAATTCGGGAAACTCATCGAAGCGTACAAATTATGGGGAAGCGAAGAGCTTGTAAAAGCAGATCCAATCGCAGAACTGATTAAATTGTACGTTCGTTTCCACGAAGAAGCAGAACTAGACCCAACGCTCGATGACAAAGGTCGTGCATGGTTCAAGAAACTAGAAGATGGAGACCCAGAAGCCGTTCGTTTATGGGAATGGTTCAGAAGTGAATCCTTAAAAGAATTCAACCGCGTGTATGACTTACTCGGCGTGACATTTGATTCATACAACGGTGAAGCGTTCTATAACGACAAGATGGACGTTGTGGTCGACATGCTTGAAGACGCCAACTTACTAAAAGTGGATAATGGCGCTACCATCGTAGACCTTGAAAAATATGATTTACCACCAGCATTAATTAAAAAATCAGACGGCGCAACATTATATATGACACGTGACTTAGCAGCCGCAAACTACCGTAAGAATACTTATGATTTTGCAAAATGTATTTACGTGGTAGGGATGGAACAATCAAACCACTTCAAACAATTAAAAGCAGTCTTAAACGAATTAAACTTACCTTGGTCTGAAGATATCGTGCATATTCCATTCGGACTAATCACATTGAACGGTAAGAAATTATCGACACGTAAAGGAAAAATCATCCTTCTTGAAGGCGTGTTAAAAGAAGCGACAGAACTTGCGTTGAAACAAATCGAAGCGAAAAATCCATCGCTTGAAAACAAAGAAGCAGTAGCACATGCTGTTGGGGTGGGTGCGGTAATTTTCCACGACTTGAAGAACGACCGTACAAATAACTTCGACTTCGCGCTTGAAGAAGTCGTGCAATTCGAAGGAGAAACAGGGCCATACGTACAATATACGCATGCTCGTGCGATGAGTATTTTACGTAAAGCCAACCATATTGTCGATACAAAAGAGGCGTTCTCATTAACAGACGATGATGCGTGGGAAGTATTGAAACTCATCGAAAACTATCCAAACGTTGTCCGCTTTGCTGAAGAAAAATGCGAACCATCAGCGATTGCGAAATTCGTTATCAATTTAGCACAAGCGTTCAATAAATATTACGCACATACAAAAGTACTCGTTGAAGATGAAGCCTTCAACAGCCGTATCGCTTTAGTACAAACAACAGCAAGCATCCTAAAACAAGGCTTAGCGCTTCTTGGCGTAGCTGCTCCAGATGAAATGTAGTCATTGACATCAAGTAGGATAAGCCGTATACTAAATGCACATATAGAAGCAATGAACAAGCGCAGTAGTGGTTGTCCACGGGTGAAAGAAGAGAATTGTCGGTCGGTGCAAGACAATCCCCCACATCCGCGAAGTACACTTGGGAGCTATCCGTCAGGACGTCTCATCCGCGATAAGGATGCTCGAGTGGATGATGCCTGGCATCGTCAACAAGGGTGGTAACACGGTGAAAATCGTCCCTAATAGTCTTTTTGGCTATTAGGGATTTTTTATTTACAAGAAAGAAGGGAAGAAACAAGATGAACATTATCGATGATTTAGAATGGCGCGGTGCCATCAACCAAATGACAGATGAAGAAGGCTTACGTGCCTTAACAAACGAAAAGGCTGTATCGCTCTATTGTGGGGTAGACCCAACTGGAGACAGCATGCACATTGGACACTTAATTCCATTTATGATTCTTCGTCGTTTCCAATTAGCAGGACACAAACCAGTCATCTTAATTGGTGGAGCGACAGGTTCAATCGGAGATCCGAGTGGTCGTACAAGCGAACGTGTACTTCAATCAATGGAACAAGTTCAACACAATGTTGAAAAATTAACAGCGCAAATGAAGAAATTATTCTTCACAACAGATGAAGACCAAGCAACATTGCGCCTTGTAAACAACTACGATTGGACAAAAGATTTATCATTACTAGACTTCTTACGTGACTA
>CAJZJI010000041.1 GCA_916049935.1 uncultured Streptococcus sp.
TTTTCATCGAGTCCCATTTGAAGAACAAGACCATGTTTATGACGGTCTTCTGGAATATGCCCGAGTCCTCCTTCTGTCCGCTGTCTTGTTGGCACCTTCGTGATGTCTTTTCCATCCAATTGAATCGAACCACTTTCGATGGCACGTAGCCCAGATAATGCTTGAATGAGTTCTGATTGTCCGTTTCCGTCAACCCCTGCAATCCCTACAACTTCACCATGTCTTACAGTTAAATCTAATCCTTTCACCGCTTCGATACCACGGCTATCTTTCACAACAAGGTCTTTAATGACTAATGCATCTGTTGTTGGTTTAGCAGGTTCTTTTTGCGTCTTGAAAGATACGGAACGTCCGACCATCATATCTGCTAATTCTTGGTCCGTAACATTACCAATCTCAACAGTTCCAATCACATTGCCTCGACGAATAACCGTACAGCGGTCAGCAACCGCTTGAATTTCCTTAATCTTATGAGTAATTAAGAAAATCGATTTCCCTTCTTTTGTTAATTGCTTCATAATCACAATGAGTTCTTCGATTTCTTGAGGTGTTAGTACCGCTGTAGGTTCGTCGAAAATTAAAATATCCGCACCACGATATAAAGTTTTCAAGATTTCAACACGTTGTTCCATCCCAACAGTGATATCTTCAACTTTCGCATCAGGGTCTACAGCTAGATGATACTTCTTAGAAAGTTCCATAATTTCTTCTTTTACCGCATTTTTATCGATAAAACCGAACTTTGTTTGCTCCTTACCCAGGATAATGTTCTCTACTACGCTGAATTTCTTCACAAGCATAAAGTGTTGGTGAACCATCCCAATTTTTAAGCGATTCGCTGTATTTGGCGAATCAATTTTTGTTGGAACACCATTTACTTTAATTTCTCCCTCCGTTGGTTCCAGTAACCCTGAAAGGATATTCATTAACGTCGATTTCCCTGCTCCATTTTCTCCAAGAAGCGCATGGATTTCGCCTTTTTTCAATGTTAAATCAATCTGATTATTGGCTACAAAATTACCAAACTTTTTTGTGATGCCTTTCATCTCAATCACAAATGTTTCTTCTACCAATCGTCTCACCCCGCACAATGTTCTATGTATAAAAAAGTAGGAGCGAAGAAATTCGTATTCTCTTCAACTCCTACTCCTCTCAATTTAAGTTCGTTTGTTAAAATTAAGGTTTCGCAGGAACTTCTTGTTTTCCTTCGATGATTGCTTTTTTGAATACAGCAATTTTTTCCTTAACTGAGTCTGATAATTGACCATCTGCTAAACCAACACCGTTATCAGATAATCCGTAAAGAACTTGTTCACCACCGTGATAGTTTCCTTTAGAAGCATCTTCACTAAATTTGATAAGTGCTTGTTTTACACCTTTAAGTGTTGATGTCAATGTTACGTTACGAGAGTCGTTTACTTTACCTTCAGCTTGTTGGTCTTGGTCAACCCCGATTACCCAAATTTTACTATCTGGATTTGCTTCAACGATTGATTTAGCCGCTGCGAATACTCCAAGTCCTGCACCACCTGCTGCTGCATAAATGATGTCAACATCTGAAGCGTACATTGCTTCTGCGAGAGATTTTGCTTTAGCACCATCTGAGAATGATTCAGCATATTGAATTTCAACAGTTGCTTTAGGGTTTACTGCTTGAACCCCAGCTTTGAAACCAGCTTCAAATTTGTCTAATGCTGGACCGTGCATACCACCGATGAAAGCTACTTTATTTGTTTTAGTTGTTAAACCAGCTGCAACCCCTGCAAGGAATGCTGCTTCTTGGTCTTTATAGTTGATTGAAGCAACGTTTGGTTGTTCAACCACACTATCGATAATCGCAAAGTGTGCGTCTGGATTTTGTTTTGCTGCTTCTTCAACAGCTTTTTGTAATTTAAATCCGATTGCGAAAATAATATTGTACTCATTTAAAACTGCAGTGTTAAGGTTTGTAGTATAGTCAGATTCTGCTTTTGAAAGAATGTAATCAATACCATTTCCTTTAGTTTTACCACCGTTATTTTTACCCCATTCTTGAAGGCCTTCCCAAGCGCCTTGGTTGAATGATTTATCGTCAATACCACCAGTATCAGATACCATTACCGCTTTGAAGTTGTCTGAAGAGCCAGCGTTGTTTTGAGAAGATGCTTGTGAGCTATCAGATTTTGATCCGCCACACGCTGCTAATACAGCAGTCGCACCAAGTGTCAATGCAAATAAAGCTAAATTCTTTTTAGTTTTCACGATAAAAAACCTCCAATAAATGATTTACTACAGTCATTCTATCATAAATAGAATGAAAATCAAGCTAAATCTTTTCATTGGAGGTTAATTTTATGAAAAATGTTCGGTTTTTACATTTTCATGCGTTAGTTTCACCTGGTTCGGAAGCGTCATTTTCATTGAAAACATGAACATTTACTTTTCTTCCTTTACTTCCATCAGCAGGTCCAACATAACCACGCGCTTCTAATTCATCAATCATTCGCGCTGCACGGTTGAATCCGATACGGAATCGTCTTTGTAAATAAGATGTACTAATCGTTTCTTGTTCTTTTAATAGTTCGATGACTTCGTAGAATAATTCGTCTTCTGGTTCACTTCCACCAGCAGAAGCAGTATTTTCTGAAGGCATCATCGCTTCATCATACTCTACTTCTTGTTGATTCTTCACGAAATCAACGATACGTTCGACTTCTTCGTCCGTTAAGAATGCGCCTTGTACACGAATTGGTTTATTTTCACCCATCGGCATATACAGCATATCCCCACGTCCAAGAAGTTTCTCAGCACCATTGGCATCGATAATCGTACGAGAGTCTGTACCACTGGATACCGCAAAGGCGATACGAGAAGGAACGTTGGCTTTAATAATCCCTGTAATAACGTCAACGGATGGACGTTGTGTTGCTAGAATCATATGAATACCTGCAGCACGAGCCATTTGCGCAAGACGAATAATCGCGTCTTCCACTTCATTACTTGCCACCATCATTAAGTCCGCAAGTTCGTCTACGATTACGACAATATAAGGAAGTGTTGGGTTATTTTCGCCAGTTTCACGGTTATATTGTTCGACATGAGCGTTATATCCATCAATATTACGCATACCCATTGAAGCGAATAATTCGTAACGTTTTTCCATCTCAGCCACAACCTTTTGTAAGGCTTGAGCGGCTTTACGAGGGTTCGTTACAACCGGAGTTAATAGATGCGGAATGCCATTATACACATTCAACTCTACCATCTTCGGATCGATCATCATTAATTTCACTTCATGTGGTTTTGTCTTCATTAAAATACTTGTGATAATGCCGTTAATACATACCGATTTACCAGAACCGGTTGAACCGGCGATTAACATATGCGGCATTTTTGTAATATCGCAAAGACGAACATTACCAGAGATATCTCTTCCTAATGGTACGTCTAAAGGTTTTGGTGATTGAAGAGCCGATTGAATTACATCGCTAAACGACACAAAACTTGTTTGGCTATTTGGAACTTCAATCCCTACATAAGGTTTTCCTGGGATTGGAGCTTCGATACGAATATCTTTGGCAGCAAGTGCTAGAGCAATATCATCACTCAAGTTCACAATCTTACTTACCTTCACACCAATCGCTGGTTGAATTTCGTATTTTGTAACGGCTGGTCCTAGCATTGGGTTCGGCATAACTTTAGCATCTACCCCGAAACTTGCAAAGGTACGCTCTAAAATACGCATATTGCGTTCTACAATCGTACGTTCATTCGTTTGATCTGAATGTTGTACGGGATTTAATAAAGTCACTGGTGGCAACTGATAATCTTCATCATTTTGTTCACCACTCATTGAAAGTTCGCCGATGTCTTCCCCATCATCCTCAAACTCAGGCTCTTCTGATTTTTGAACAGAAACAGGTGCAACTGGTGCCACTGGTTGCGGAGGCATCACTGGTGCTACTGGTTGAACAGGTGCTACTGGTTCCACTGGAGGAATCGGTTCAATAGGTTCTACCATTGGAGACGTTGCGTATTCGTCCTCTATTAATGTTTCATCTTCATATTCATCAAAGAACACATCTTTCATTCGGTCTAATAACGAATGTGGTTTTCTTGGTTCTTTAGGTTTTTCAGGTGTTTCTGTTTGTACTGGCGTAGGAGCCGGTGCTACAGGTGTTGCCACAACTTTCTCCTCAGCCTCTTGTTCTTCTTCTAAGCGGCGGGCTTCACGTTCTGCTTTACGCTCGGCTAACTTTTCAGAAGCATTCGCTGTTTGCGTACGTACAAAATCCATCACGTCACTTAAATGCACGTTGAAGATTAAAAGTCCGCTACATACTAATAATAAGAATACGATTAAATACGTTCCCCATTGCGAAACAAGGAAATACGTACAAGAATAAAGAAGAGTTCCTAATACCCCACCACCGAGTCGTTGAGAAACGGTATTAGACGTAAAGTCCACCATGAAACGATTCATCATTTCTTGAAAAACAGGAGAACCTGAACTAGTAAAGCTACTATAGGTCATCACTGACACGAATAAGAGAAGTGCCACGCTTGATGAAATGGCTGCAGCAGTCCATCTCCACATAATCTTAGGCATGCGTCCACGGAATAACATCCCGAACCCCGCAAGAACTCCGCACACTCCACCGAAGGCATATAAATCCCCGATAAAGAAACGAATTAGGTTAGCAAAGAATTTTCCTAAGAATCCTAATTGAAAAGTTGCTAATAAACTATAGACAATAATAAATACAGCTACAGCTTCAATCGATAAAAACGGATTGGTATTCTTTGTATTTTTTCTTTGTGTTTTTTTCTTCGTTTGTTTAGCCACGTTCTTCTCCTTTCTCTTCTACTAATTGATTATTTTCATCGACTAAAATCAGTCCATGGAAAATTTGAACATCACATTCACACGCCACACAATAATCTTGTTCTTTCTCATCCCAAAAGGCAATGGCGCTTGTTCCTTTTGATCGTTTTTCTGGATAGTTAGAAGCAAGTCTTGCTTCATGCTGTTGGAAACTATTTTTCGCTTCTTCTAAAGAAGAAAATTCTTCAGTCGAAACAATCATTTTTTCCCAGTCATCGAAAAACCACCACGGTTCATCTTGACCTGCTGTCTCAATTACTTTAAACATGTTTTCACCTCGTTTATTAGTATACCAAATTTTGCGAAATCATGGTAATCTTGTTTCATAGAGATGATAAAATAATTCTACTTTTTGGAGGACTTTCTATGATTACAAGACAAATTCGTGTCTGGGGACGTGTTCAAGGTGTCGGATTCCGCTTTTTCACGCAGCAACTCGCAATTCAATTAGATATTTGTGGCACGGTTCAAAATAAAATGGACGGCTCTGTATTTGTGGTTGCACAAGGCGAAGAAAAAGCCGTCACTCGTTTTATCGAGAGAGTTAAAGCTTCTGTTTCCCCTTACGGACGCGTTGATCGCTATGAAGAAGGCGAAGTTAATGATGCACCTCTATACACAAAGTTTCAAATTATATAAAGAACGTTGCTATTTCAACGAAACACGTGTACAATAAATCATGTTATTAAATGAAAAGGAAAGTGATTATGAAACTAACTAAAAAAGCTCAACTGCTATTAGTTGCAACAGTTCTTCCCCTACTACTTGCGGGATGTACCGTTCAATATAATGAAAACCATGAACCAATTGGGTGGCTCTATAATTATTTAGTAGTCCCAACACAATGGTTATTAAACCAAATTGCTTCCGTATTTAACGGAAACTACGCGATTGCAATTGTGATCGTATCAATACTTGTTCGTGTCCTATTGATGCCAACACAATTCCATCAAATGAAAACAATGCTTGTCCAACAAGAAAAAATGGCAGTATTAAAACCATATATTGCTGAGATTACTGCTCGTGCAGAACAAGCATCAACTCCTCAAGAGAAACTTGCGATTCAACAAGAACAAATGGAGTTATACAAATTAAACAATGTCTCATTAATGGGCGGTATCGGTTCAGGATGTTTACCAATCTTGATTACACTTCCAATCTGGAGTGGATTGTATAACGCAATTCTATTATCAAACGAAATTTCAAGTAGTGATTTCATGGGAATCAACCTTGGAGCACAATTCTTACCAATTGCCCTTGCGACAATGGTGGCTTACTATGTTCAATCAGTAGTCAGCCAAATGGGAATGGACGAAGAAACGAAAAAACAAAGTCGTTCAATGAACTACATCCTTCCAGTAATGATGTTCATGATGACCTTCCAATCACCCGCTGGGGTTGGTATTTACTTCTTCATCTCTGCCCTTATCCAAATTTTACAATCATGGATTCAAAATACTTATATTCGTCCAAAAATTAAGGCTCAAATCGACGAAGAATTAAACCATGAAAACATTGTGTTACCACAACGTACAACACCACGTAAAACAGCTCAAAAAGCAACACAACAAGAAACGTTCGCACAACGTCAAAACAAAAATGGTGGCCGTAACGCTGGTAAACAAAACCGCAAATAATAACGCACAATACCTTTGAGAAAATTTCTCAAAGGTATTTTTTATGCGCGTTGTATCATGCATGATACGTATCACAGATGATACACTTTTTGTTTTCGAATGTTTTTGTATCAATTTTGATACAAATCATTTTTGATACAACTGAACTTTTCCAACTTAGGGTGTAACAATTATGTTACGTAACAAAAATGTTACACTCGAAAAAAAGACATAGCGATTTTGTTTCGCTATGTCTTTTCTAATAATTGTTATTCTTGCATCATCCCTGCTTGGAGTTGATACATCTTATAATAGAGGCCTTCTTTTTCTAGAAGTTCTGTATGCGTTCCGCTCTCTACGATTTCACCTTTATCGAGTACAAAGATTTGGTTAGCATCTTGAAT
>CAJZJI010000042.1 GCA_916049935.1 uncultured Streptococcus sp.
TGAAGAAATACCGGCTACGATTGGAACTAATGTGAACCAGAATAAAGCGTCACCGATACCACCCAATGGTCCCATTGCAGCAACACGTACCGCACGGATTGTTGGAATATCTGCTTTGTTTTGTTCAAGTGATAATACAATCCCCATTACGAATGTTACTAAGAATGGGTGAGTATTGAAGAACTCTAAGTTATGAGACATTGATGCAGCTAAGTCATCTTTGTCTGTATGGATTTTTTCCAACCCTGGTAAAATACCGTATAACCAGCCACCTGCTTGCATACGTTCATAGTTGAAAGAAGATTGTAAGAAAATTGAACGCCATGCCATTTTGTTTAACGTTGCTTTATCTAAGCGTGGAGCAGGCGTTTGGTTTTTATAAGAATCTGGAATATTATATGCCATCTTCTTCACCTCCATCGTTCACAATGCTAGCACCCGCTGTTTTGAATTTTGTTTGGATTTGGAAATCCCAGTATGCAATTGCAAAACCAATGAACGCTAATAATACTAATGCAGATCCAGCTAAGCTTTCACTTGCAGAAACAATGTTTGCTAAAGCAAAACCTAAGAAGTAGAAGCCCCATAGTTCTTTAGAAACCATTACTTTTAGTAAGATTGCGAACCCTACGAAGCGCATCATACCACCGGCAGCACCTAAACCTGACATGAACCATTCAGGAATAGATTTTGTTAAAGTATCCCCGATAGCTTGTCCACCGACGAAGAATAATACAACTACAAGACCAAAGATAGCTCCTAATGCAGCCATTGCTAAGTAGTTCAAGCGAGCAATTCCTTTTGGATTTGCATCGTGTGCATACTTATCAGCCACAGCCATCATTGGTGACATTAAAGCAAAGATTAAAGTAACGCCATATTGACCTAAAAGCGCAAATGGAACAGCAGCACCTACTGCAGCAGCTGGTTCTAATTTAAGGCTGATAGCTAATACTGTCGCCATAATTCCGCCGATTACGGCATTAGGTGGTTGTGCCCCACCGACTGGCATGTTACCGATTGTCATTAATTGGTAAGTACCCCCAACAACTAACCCTGTTTGTACGTCGCCCAAAATAGCTCCGATCACTGGACCCATTACGATAGGTTGGTATAGTGATTCTAAAAAGCTGAATTGGTCAATCGCAGCAACAAAAGTTACAAGGAATACTAATAAGATTTGAATAAAACTTGCTTGCATATTCATTGACCCCTTTTATAAATAAAAATTATTGGAATAATTTCGAAACGTCTTCTTTTCCTTCAGTTGGTACTTTCTGAATTTCAAGTTCGACACCTAACTCCTGCAGTCTTCTAAATGCAGCAACATCTGCATCATCAACCGCAACAACACCTGCAACTTGACGTTTTCCTTCCGCCATGTGCATGTTCCCAATGTTAACCTTCTTGATTGGCACTCCTCCCTCTACTAATTTCACTACGTCTTGAGGATTTTCACAGATGATGAAAATCAACTGACGGTCTGCTGCTTTACCGATGACATTAATCGTTTTTTCAATAGTGAAATAACGAGTTTGTGCACCAGCTGGAGCAGCCATATCCATTAACCCTTGACGCATCGGATCCGCAGCTACTTTATCGTTAGCAACAAGCAGTAGGTTGGCCCCTAAGTAAGATGACCATTGAGTTGCAACTTGACCGTGAATCATACGATTGTCAATTCGTGTTAATAAAATATTTGGCATTACTAGCTCTCCTTTCATAAAAAGCTAAATTCATTATACATAATTCTTCGATTTTTTGGAAGCGTTTTAGTAAAACTTTTTTAATAAATTCTTCATTTTTGAGTTTTTATTACATTTTTGTATTGCTAATTTGTAAAACATTATATATAAATGCTTTTTCCACCACTTTGATGTCAGACAACTCTCACTAATCTCTACAAATATATTTGAAATTCTTCACAATTAACAAAGTCCCCCCTCAATTTTTTTCCATAAAAAAAGAAGCTTAGAATCTAAGCTTCCATTTCACTTTATTTTGATTTTCCGATAATAGAACTAGTTCCACTGATAGTCACGATGACACCAAACGCAATGATAATCATTCGATTGACCATCTCTCCTGAGACAAAGAAACTTCCAGCGATAATCAGAACTCCTGCTAAACTAACGAGTAATGTTTTAGCAAGGGATCCTTGTTGTTCATTTTGCTTCGCTCGGTTTAAGTCTCCTTCTTGAACTCCCTTTTGCACCACATACTTTGGCAAAATACTTTTCAGATACGCCACTGTCGCAAGCGCGTAGAATAACGCTCCTACAAATACGCATAGTAACACATCACTCGGAAAGAAACTATAGAAAATAGCTCCCAAAGCAAATGCAATAACAAAGCGATGTCTAAAGGCATTAAAAGTCACTAAGTCATCTGTCGGAATATGATAAACCGTCTTTAAGAATGGCAGATAGAAATAATCCTTACCGTCAGCTCCTGTATAAAACTCTCCAAAAATCGATTGCATACAGTCACCGCTTATAAGACTTCAGAAATCGCAAAACGAGATACCGTAATCACGACGCCTTTAGCAATCTCTACATCTACTTTCTCTTCATCAACTTTCTTTACAGTACCATATAATCCATTCGCGCAGATAACACGTTTCCCAACTTGCAGGGCTTCATGTAATTTTTCAAAATACTGTTGTTGACGTTTCATATTTTTTCTTGAGAAGAAATAATAAATCCCTAAAATTACAACGACGAATACGATGAACGTAAGGGAACTCACTAAAATAATATTGGCAGTCATTAAATCCCATCCTCGTCATCAAATTCATCAATGTCATTATGTTGAATCGTTGGTAAGCTTACTTGTTGAATCGCTTCTTTACCAGCTAATAAGCTTTGTGTTACCACGTCTTGCGCACTTGCAGCAAATTCACGTAACATTGCAATTTCAATCAGCATTGGTAAGTTTGTTCCCACAACAACTTCCACATTTTCAAAATCAACAGAAGCTAACATAGCAGCCTTAAATGGACTTCCTCCTAAAAGGTCCGCAAATACAACAATCCCTTCTGTTTCTTCTTGCAATTCAGCCATTGCATTTCTTAAATTATTTTCAAGAGCATCCATTGGATCACTTTCTAAAAATGGTACCACGCGATATGCCGCTTGTTTTCCAGCGATCATCTCTAACGCTTGTCCTACTCCAACAGCAAATTGTCCATGCCCAGTAAGAATTAACCCTATCATTCCATTTCCTCCTAAATACTTAATATCTTAATACTAGACCAGGTTTCATTAAATAGCAAGCAGAAATTAATGCGTTTTCATAAATTTCCGTGAAAATAAAACGTGGAGCATTGACGTTTCACTGGGGGGTGACAATACTCCACGTTTAAAAGCTATACGAATATTTTTGTTTTACCGATTAGAACAATTCTTTGTAGAAAGCAATTGTTTCTTCTAATGTTGGCATGAATGGGTTACCTGGTGCACAAGCATCGATTAACGCATTCTTAGATAGATATTCGAAGTCGAAGTCTTTTTCTTCAATTCCTAATTCAGTTAATTTCTTAGGAATACCTACTGTTTCAGAAAGAGTTTCGATTTCTTTGATTGCATATGCTGCACATTCTTCATCAGATTTACCTTCAGTTTGTAAACCTAAAGCTTTTGCAACATCACGGAATGCAGCTGGAACACGTTTTGCATTTTCGCGTTCGATTACTGGTAATAACATAGCACAGCATACACCGTGTGGAAGTTTGTAAACAGCACCTAATTGGTGAGCCATTGAGTGAACATATCCTAGTCCAGCGTTGTTGAATGACATACCGCCTAAGAAGATTGCGTTCACCATACCTTCACGAGCTTCGATGTCATGGCCATCTTTAACCGCACGTGGTAAGTATTCTTTAATTAATTCAATTGCACCAATTGACAATTTCTTAGTAACGCCGTAAGCACCTGGAGTTACTAAAGCTTCAACCGCGTGAGTTAAAGCATCCATACCTGTTGCTGCAGTTAATGCTGCTGGTTTAGATACCATTAATTCAGGGTCGTTTACAGAGATTAAAGCTAGGCTGTTTTTATCAACCATTACCATTTTAACTTTTCTTTCTTCGTCTGTAATTACGTAGTTGATTGTAATTTCAGCTGAAGTACCTGCAGTTGTGTTGATAGCAACTACTGGTAAGCCTTTTTTAGCAGATTTGTGTAATCCTTCGTAGTCTTGAGGTTTACCACCGTTTGTTGCAATTACTGAAATACAGCTTGCACAGTCTTGAGGTGATCCACCACCTAAGCTGATAATGAAGTCACAGTTGTTTTCTTTTACTGCAGCAACCCCATCGTTAACGTTTTTACAAGTTGGGTTTGGTTCTACATCAGAGTAAACAACGAAGTCCACACCTGCTTCTTTTAAAGGTCCTGTTACTTTAGGAAGAATATCACTTGATTCGATAAATTTATCCGTTACTAAAAGAGCTTTATGATATCCTAATTCTTTTACGTAAGGTCCAATTTCTTTAACGACTCCTCTTCCAATTAAGTTAATTGCTGGTACATAAAATGTTGACATAATTTTTCTCTCCTAACTAGTAAGTAAGTTTATAAAACACCTTTTTTCAAGATGATGTTTCCGTACAAGGCACTTTCTCCTGTTTGAATCACTAGATAAGCGTCTTTAGCTTGTTCGTAAAACTCAAATCGTTCGAACTCTTTAATCGCTGCTCCTGGGTGACTTTCTTCTAAGAGACGTTTATATTCATCCCAAATCACCGGAACTGTTGGATCTCCCGGAACGACTTGCATTAATCCTGCTTGATATGAACTGTAAGTATCTAATGGCAATACTTGTAGAATTGCTTCTAAAGCCACTGGAACACCATGTCCGTCCATACGAATCACTCGTTGGCCGATACGATGAGCTGGGAAGTTTGCGTCCGCAAGTACCAATTCATCTCCATGTCCCATCTCCATTAAATATTTCACAAGTTCTGGGCTTAAAATTTTAGGAATTTGTTTTAACATTACTGAATTCCTCTCTTCACTTTATTGAATTTCAAGCGAATTTCTTCTAAATTCTCAATCGCACGACTTTCATAACGCGTTACAGGTTCTGAAGCCTTGATAATGTCTTGTGCTTCTTTGCGACTTGAAATCACTCCAAGAGTTAGCATTTGTGACAAGATATTTCCAAGTGCACTCGCTTCTACCGGTCCTGTAATAACTGTACGTCCTGTAAAGTCTGCTGTTAACTGGCAAAGCAATTTGTTTTGAATGCCTCCGCCGACCATTTGAACAGTTGTCATTTCGTGTTTTGTCAATTGTTCTAATTGAGTAATTGTTTCTAGATAAGTTAAAGCTAAACTTTCTAGAACGACACGAACGATTTGACCTTTCGTTTGCGGCACTTTTTGTCCACTCACTTTACACCATTCTTTAATTTTTGTTTCCATTTCTCCAGGAGAAGCGAAAACTGGGTCATTTGGATGAATCCAAGTTTGGTTATCCGTTACTTCTTCGGCTAATGTGACCATTTCGCCAAAGCCAACTTCTTCCCCTTGCAAGCGCCAGTCGCGTTGTAATTCTTGAATAATCCACATTCCTGTTGTGTTTTGTAAGAGACGATATTTACCATCAAAACATCCTTCATTTGTAAGTCCCGAGGCAAATGCTTCATCCGTTACAACAGGCTCATCAGATTCTGTTCCAACAAGCGACCAAGTACCACATGAAATAAAGACAGTGCCTTTTTCATGTTCATATGGAATCGCAAGTACTGCAGCAGCTGTATCATGTCCAGCCCCTGCAATCACGTCAAACGGATCCACTTTCAACTGTTGAGTGATGCGTGGTGATAATTGTCTTAAAACTTCACCATTCTTCGTTGGCGTTGTGAACCATTTACGCGGAATGTCTAAGCGTTCAAATACTTCTTCTGAGAAGTCTTGTGTGAAGATATCCAATAATCCACTTGTACTTGCAATCGTGTATTCATTTGAGAGTACACCTGAGAGTAAGTAGTTGATTAAATCTGGGATAAACAACACGCGTTGAACGATATTTCTTAATTGTGGTTTTTCTTGCAAATCTGAATAGATTTGTAAGACCGTATTAATGGTTGCAGGCTGCACACCTGTTTTTTGGAATAATTCTTTCTTCGAGATAGCGTTATAAAATGACTCCTCGTATCGACCCATTCGATTATCTCTGTAACAATGTGGTTGATAGAGCAAATCTCCATTTTGATCTAGATAGGCATAGTCTACTCCCCATGTATCAACAGAGATGGAACGAATCGGAATCGAATCTTTGGAAGCCTTCTTGATTCCTTGCTTAATTTCTCCAAACAAGTGCAACAAATTCCAATACAAACCATCATTAAGATTCACCGGTTCGTTTTTGAACCGATGAACCTCTGATAATTGGAGGGAGTGCCCGTCATAAATCGCCTGCATAACACGTCCTGAACTTGCGCCTAAATCAATGGCTAATAATTTAATCAAGCTCATGTTTTCTCCTCCATTACTAATCCCTATTTTTTATTCGTAAAGTAAAGCTTTGATTTCTTCGCTATCGATGTTCTTAGCGTCATACCATTTAGAACCAGTATCCACGTCTTTAACTGTTTCACCTTTAGCTGCAGCGATTGCTAATTTAACAGCTTGGTAACCAATTTGAACTGGGTCTTGAGTTACAGAACCAACGAAGATTCCTTTACGGATAGCATCTTGTTGTAATGCACCTGAGTCGAA
>CAJZJI010000043.1 GCA_916049935.1 uncultured Streptococcus sp.
AATCACTGGGCATTTCAACGGTTCAGGAAGTAGAAAATGGGGAGCAAGCACTGAAAAAAATACGAGAAGAAGCGCCGGATATTTTACTGACAGATATTAATATGCCAAAAATGGATGGCATTACTCTTGCACAGTTGGTGAGAACAGAATATCCGCAAATGAGAATTATCTTCTTAACGGGGTATGATTATGTAGATTATTTATTATCAGCAGTGAAAATTGGAGTAGAAGATTATATTTTAAAGCCAGTGACGAAATCAGAAATCGAAGCTTTATTGGTGAAAGTTGTTGCCAAACTAAACGAAGAAAAGCGCCAACGCGAACTATTGGCATTAGCAAGTGAAGAGGACGCCTCTTCGGGAACTCAGCATTTCGAGAAGTTGATTTTAGAGCAATTATCTAATCAAAATTTAGCGCTAGGTGAACTTGCAAAGCAATTAGGATTCAGTACAAACTACCTTAGCCTTTTAATCAAAAAAGAACTTGGAATGTCCTTTCAAGAGTATGTGACTCAGCAACGGATTCAAAGAGCAAAGCGTCTCTTATTATCAACTGACATGAAGATTTATGAGGTGGCTTTAGCCGTTGGAATAGAAGATATGAACTATTTCTCTTATCGATTCAAGTCGATTGTCGGCGTTTCCCCTAAAAGTTTTAGAAGTGGGGCAAAAATATGAAAAAACAGTCCCTTGCAACAAGATTATTTGCCTATTTAAGTATCATGCTTTTTGCCATGGTCGTTTTAATTGGAAGCTTCTATTTTATAAAGAGTAGCGAAGTTTTTCATCGTGAAGTAGAAGACCATACCATTCATGAGATTGATACCAGCTCCAAATATATCGAACAGTACGTTTCGAATCTAAAATCTACTTCAAGATCTTTATCACAGTCGCAGGCAATTAAGGACTTTGCCAGTCAAACAACAGCAGAAAATGAAGCGACAATCCATGAATGGCTTGAGACAATGTTGAAGAGTCATCCGGATTTCGTATCGATACGATTGGTGACAAAAGATGGAAGATTAATTACGACCGGGATGGAAGAGGAAATGGTGACTTCAGCGGATATGATGGCCCAAAAATGGTATCAAGATGCTCTAGAGCACTCGAATGTTCCAATCATTCAGTCTATCAAGAATCAAAATAATGAAATCGTGATTTCTATTAGTCAGGAAGTGAAAAGCAACGCAGGAGAAAATCTAGGCGTTATCCGCTTAGATGTGGATTATCACGAACTAGAAAAATATGTGAAAGAACTTTCTCTAGGGGAAAATGGGTATGCCTTTGTCATCCAAAAGGACGGTACACTTATTTATCATCCGGATTCGGAGGCTTTCGAGTCAGTTGATAAGCAAATGTCGGTACAAGAAATATCCAATAGTCCAATGGATTCAATGGTGTCTGAGGATTTTTTTGTCCATAAAAGCCCTATTGAAAATAGCGATTGGATTTTAGTGGGTGTTAGCTCATTTAGTCGGTTTAAAGAAGACTCAGTAAAACTACTTGGGATTGTCAGTGTTGTTGGAGTGCTTAGCTTGCTCATTTGTATGTTAGGTATTTTTACATTGATACGTTATCAATTACTACCTGTTAAAAAACTAGGGCAAGTGATGAAACGAGTAGAAGAAGGCGATACGACCATTCGGGCAGAACAAAAAGGAGCTCAAGAATTCCAAGTTCTAGCAAGTACCTTTAATCAGATGCTCGAGAGAATCGAGACTTTAATGAAGGAAGAAAAAGAGCAAGAAGCATTGACCCGCATCTATGAATTAAAGGCGTTAACGAGTCAAATTAATCCGCACTTCTTGTATAATACGCTGGATACTATTATTTGGATGGCAGAGTTTCAAGACCATCAAAAGGTAGTAGACATTACGAAGGCGCTCTCTAATTACTTTAGACTTTCCTTGAATGCTGGAGAAGAAATAGTGACCTTACGCCAAGAAATCGAGCATGTACGTCAATATTTGTTTATTCAAAAGGAACGATATGGAGATAAATTGGAATATGAGATTGATGAACCTGATGATATTCCTGATATCAAGCTTCCAAAAATCGTTCTGCAGCCACTCGTAGAAAATGCAATCTATCATGGAATTAAAGAGTCAGAACGCTCTGGGAAAATTACGATTACTGTGTCTAAAAGAGATACTTTTATAGATATTTGTATTGCGGATAATGGGGTAGGAATCAAAGAAAATACAACGAGTACAAAAGAACTTGGTGGAGTTGGTATTAAGAATATCAAAGAACGATTGACGCTCTTTTTCGGAGAAGCTTTTTCGATGGAAATTAAATCTGAGCCTAATGCATATACGAAAGTGTATTTACACCTTCCATTAAAAGAAGAAGGACATGCGAATAGTTGACAAAACTAGGCGCTTTTCGTATACTTCTAAAGGTAAGCAATCGGATTGAGATTTTACTTATTAGAGAGGCTTGTCTGGTGAAAATAGCCATCAAAATCGTGCTCCCGATTGAAAAATTTGTAGAAATACAAACGCTCTTCCAGCGTTATCGGAATTAGAGATGAATGAACAGCTGTTTCATTGTAAGCAAGGTGGTACCGCGGTAGGACGCCCTTGCAGCAATGGGGCAGTTTTTTTATTTACAAAAAGAAGGAGAATGAAGATGAAAAAATTATCAAGTAGCGAAATTCGTCAAATGTACCTTGATTTCTTCCAAGAAAAAGGACATAAGGTTCAACCAAGTGCAAGCTTAATTCCTGTAAACGATCCAACATTACTATGGATTAACTCAGGGGTTGCCACTCTTAAGAAATACTTCGATGGAACTGAAACACCAGAAGTTCCACGTATTACAAATGCTCAAAAGAGTATTCGTACAAACGATATCGAAAACGTAGGGCACACAGCTCGTCACCATACATTATTCGAAATGATGGGGAATTTCTCAATCGGGGACTACTTCAAAGAAGAAGTAATTCCATGGGCATGGGAATTCTTAACAAGCGAAAAATGGTTAGGTCTTGATCCAAATCGTCTATACGTAACTTACTATCCAGAAGATCCAGAAACAAAAGCGTTATGGATGGATAAAGTGGGTCTTCCTGAAGATCATATCATTCCAGTAGAAGATAACTTCTGGGATATCGGTGCAGGTCCATGTGGTCCAGATACTGAGATTTTTTACGACCGTGGAGAAAAATATAATAACTTAGCAGAAGATGATCCAGAAAACTATCCTGGAGGAGAAAACGAACGTTACTTAGAAATTTGGAATTTAGTATTCTCTCAATTCAACCATATGCCAGATGGTTCATACCCACCATTACCACATAAGAACGTCGATACGGGGATGGGTCTTGAACGTGTCGTTTCTGTTATCCAAGATACACCAACAAACTTCGAAACAGACTTATTTATGCCAATTATTAAGCAATTAGAAAGCTTAAGCGATGGTAAGAAATACAATGAATCTAAAGAAACGGATGTATCATTCAAAGTTATCGCTGACCACATTCGTGCGGTAAGCTTTGCGATTGGGGATGGCGCGCTTCCTTCAAACGAAGGTCGTGGATATATCATCCGTCGTTTAATCCGTCGTTCAGTAATGCACGGGCAACGTTTAGGAATTCAAGGTTCATTCTTAACTAAATTAGTTCCAACGGTAGCTCAAATTATGCACAGCTACTATCCAGAAGTCACTGAAAACATGGAATTCATTCAAAAAGTGATTGCCAACGAAGAGGATCGTTTCCAAGAAACAATTCACGATGGTTTAGCCATCTTAGAAACTATTTTTGCAGATATGAAAGATGCAAACGAAACAACACTTTCTGGCGAAAATGCGTTCAAACTATATGATACTTATGGATTCCCATATGAATTAACATTGGAATACGCAAGCGACAATGGTTTCACAGTTGATGAAGAAGGATTCCAAGCAGAGATGCAAGCTCAAAAAGACCGTGCGCGTGCTGCTCGTAATACGGAAACATCAATGAACGTACAATCTGCAGTATTACGTGATATCACTGTAGAGAGTGAATTCGTTGGATATGCTTCAACAACTGAAGAAGGCGTGTTAAAAGCGATTGTTGTCGATGATGAATTAGTTGAATCTGCACATAAAGATGCTCATGCACAATTAGTATTCGACCGTACACCATTCTATGCTGAAATGGGTGGACAATTAGCAGACCACGGTACAATCCAAGATGCCAGCGGTACAGTTGTAGCGAATGTCTTACAAGTGAAGAAAGCTCCTAACGGACAACCATTACACACAGTTGAAGTGTTAGGCGACTTACAAGTAAACGCAACTTACACATTAGTGGTGGATGCATCTGAACGTGCGAAAATTATTAAAAACCACACAGCAACTCACTTATTACACCAAGCATTAAAAGATGTTCTAGGAACTCACGCAAACCAAGCAGGTTCTCTTGTAACACCAACTGGTTTACGTTTCGACTTCAGTCACTTCGGACAAGTTACTGCTGAAGAATTAGCTGAAATGGAACGTATCGTAAATGAGAAAATCTGGGCTGGTTTAGAAGTTGTAACGATTGAAACTACACTAGAAGATGCGAAGAGCCGTGGGGCAATGGCACTCTTTGGTGAGAAATACGGCAACTTAGTTCGTATGGTCAACATTGGTGACTGGTCAATCGAACTTTGTGGGGGTATCCACGTTGGAAACACTCAAGAAATCGGATTATTCAAGATTGTTTCTGAATCTGGTATCGGTGCCGGCGTTCGTCGTATCGAAGCTGTGACAAGTAAAGAAGCATTTGACTTATTAAGCCATCACGAAAACTTATTAAAACAAGTAGCTGGTGAAGTGAAAGCCATCCAATTAGATACAGTTGTAGAACGCGTTGCTACTTTAGGTCAAGAATTGAAAGAAGCAAACGGCGAAATTGCGAAACTAAAAGCTAAAATCATGAAAGCTGAAGTCGCAGATGTCTTCAACAATGTAGAAGAAGTAAACGGAACTTCATTCATTACTGTAGCTCTTGAAAATAAAGAAATGGATGAATTACGTCAATTAGCAGATACATGGAGACAAAAAGGTGCGAGCGATATCTTCGTAGTAGGTACTGCTTCTTCTGATAAAGCGAACCTTTTAGTAGCCGTATCTAAAGACGCAAATGAAAAAGGATTAAAAGCAGGCGATATCATTAAGGCAATTGCTCCAGCTATCCAAGGTGGAGGCGGAGGCCGTCCTGATATGGCTCAAGCAGGTGGTAAGAACCCTGCAGGTATTCCACAAGCATTCGAATTGCTTAAAGAATATTTAGCTAAATAATGTAATGCAAAATGAAACCTTCCATGGGATTTGAAGAGAGTCCCGTGGAAGGTTTTTGATTTAAAAGCAAAGGAAAGGCTTTCTAAATGTTAAGAATCGGTAAGTATCAATTGTAGTTTCATGCAAAATCTTGTAGAATAGGTATATATATTGAAATGAGGTGTCGCTATGAGTTCAATAGATGAAACAGTCCTATTTAAATTTAATGAAAAGGACGAAAAAACCGTTCAAGAAACATTAACCATCGTTTATGATGCGTTGAATGAGAAGGGGTATAGTTCGATTAATCAAATCGTAGGATACTTGTTATCTGGAGACCCAGCTTATATTCCGAGACATCGTGATGCACGTAATCTAATTCGTCGTCACGAAAGAGATGAGATTTTGGAAGAACTCATTAGACATTATATCCGCTCAACAGGAAGAGATGCCTAGTATGAGATTAATGGGATTAGATGTCGGAAGTAAAACTGTGGGCGTTGCCGTTAGTGATTTAATGGGCTGGACTGCTCAAGGGGTTGAAACAATTCCGATTAATGAGAATGCTTCAGAATTCGGGTTCAAACGTGTTGTCGAGTTAGTGGAAGAGTATGGCGTTGAAAAAATCGTCATCGGTCTACCAAAGAACATGAATAATACGGAAGGACCACGTGTAGAGGCGTCCCGTCGTTATGGTGCAAGCCTAGAGAAACGACTAGAAATTCCAATCGTCTATCATGACGAAAGACTCACGACGATGCAGGCGGAACGAATGCTTGTCGAAGAGGGTAATGTTTCAAGAAAGAAACGCAAACAAGTCATTGATATGCTAGCTGCAGTCATGATTTTGCAAAACTATTTAGATTTAAATGGAAATCAATAACAAAGGAAAGAGGAAAGAAAATGACAGAACATCACGATCACGATCATGAACATGATCACTTAGAAGGCCACGAAGGTCACGAACATATTACAATCATCGACGAAGAAGGAAACGAAATTTTACACGAAGTATTATTCACTTTCGAATCAGATGATTTCAATAAATCATATGTATTATGCTATCCAGCAGGAATTCCTGAAGGAGAAGAAGTAGAATTACAAGCATTCTCATATGTTGAAGGCGAAGATGGTACTGAAGGTCAATTAAACCCAATCGAAACAGAAGCTGAATGGGATATGATTGAAGAAGTATTAAACACATTCTTAGCAGAAGAAGATTTATAATCACAAAAGACCAAGGGGAACCTTGGTCTTTTATTTTTTTAGAGGAATATAGTTTTATTTGTAAAACATGACAAATGATGTCAACATTAAAAGGGTATAATCTATTAAGAGGTGAAGATAATGTATGAAAAATAATAGATTGTTTCGACTGCTATATTATGTTCTATCAAAAAGAAAA
>CAJZJI010000044.1 GCA_916049935.1 uncultured Streptococcus sp.
ACTCACCATCAGCTGGTTCAGCAATCGTATTCCAACAAGGTTTAGCAGGTGCTGACCCAACTTACGGACACGTAGCTTTCGTAGAAGCAGTTAACGCAGATGGTTCATTATACATCTCTGAAATGAACGTACGTGGATTAAACGTAATCTCTTACCGTACAATCTCAGCAAGCGTTGCAGCACAAGCAACATACATCCGTTTCTAATATGAAATGAAATGACCGTCTCCTGAAAGGGAGGCGGTTTTTGTTTGCCCTTTTTTATCGTAGTGATCTTATACAAGCAGATTTGACATCGGGTACTATATTTTCTATGATAAAGACAAGTCAAATTTAAAGGAGTATTCTAATGAAGAAAATTTTGAAATTAACAATGGTGTTGTTAGGAGCGTTATTTGTTTTAGTCGGTTGTAGCTCAGAAACTAAAAGTGAATTTGTTTTTGATCTTAGTGATATAAAACAAAAAATAACCTATGTATACGATAAAGAAAAAGATTCAGTTTCATCTGTAACATTTAATCTCATCTACGATATTTCAAAAAGTAAAGAAATCGAAGAGAAAGCACGTAGTACCCAAAAACTAATAGTAGACGACGCGAATGGCGTTGAAGGGGTTAAAGTCACTCAATCTGATAGCGCAAAAGAACTAAAGATAACAATTGAAGTGGATCTTAAGAAGTTTAACTATGAGGATGGAAAGGCAGGTGCTAAAGCGCCAGCTCTATATAGTAGCGTTCATACAGCGGTAATAAAGAAAAATGATATTTACAGCTTTGAAGAATCTAAAAAGAGTATTTTAAAAGAAGGATTTAAAGAAGTGAAATAATCGATATGAACTTGGATTGCAGTAAATGTAATCCAAGTTTTTTTATATAAATGTTGAATGTGGACTTCAACAGAATTTGACAAACCATAGTTCATTTTCTATGATAAAAACAAGTCAGATTTAAGGAGTATTTGAATGAAGAAAATCTTGAAACTATCCATTCTATTATTGGGGACGTTATTTGTTTTACTAGGATGTAGCCAAGAAACAAAAAGTGAATTTGTTTTACAAAAGACTGCTAGTAAGACGATATTATCTTATGTATACGATAAAGAGAAAGATTCGGTTTCCAAACTAACGATGAATATTATTTACGATATCACAAAAGATGAACAATACACAGAAGTCGTGCGTAGTCAGCGAGATGGGCTTGTTTCAGAGATGGAAGGTATCGAAGGCGTTACATATACTAAAAAGGACGATAATAACTACATTACGCTAACGATTGAAGTCGACGTTAATAAATTTAAGTTCGATGATGCGGCAAGTCGAAAAAAAGCCCTAACGCTCTATGATACCGTTAATGCAGTATTGAAAAGAAAGGATAATATGGTTAGCTACCAATTATCTAAAGAGGCTATTTTATAATACGAGTTTAAAGAAGTGAAATAAAGGGAGTGCTGTCATGAAGAAAATATTGAAGTTATCGATTGTACTATTAGGAGCATTATTTGTATTACTAGGATGCCGTTCAGAAAGTAAAGCATCATTTGTTTTTCAAACGGCAAATGCGGAGGTCACTTTTACATATGTATATGACAAAGGAAATGACACAGTTTTATCTCTAACAACCGATATCGTAGTACGTTTATCAAGTGTTCCGGAATATGCAACAGCAGCACGTCAAAGAAGAGATGAAATCGTGAATCAAATGAAAGCTACAGAGGGCGTAAAAGTTACTTCTGTAGATAGTGAAAAAGAAATAGCATTCACTGTTGAAATAGACATGAAGAAGTTCAAATTGGATGACTCAGAAAGTCGTGCAAAAGCGCCAAGTTTATATGAAACAATGGATGTTGCACTGATTAAGAAAGATGGCAAAGTAAGTTTTTCAGCATCTAAAGAAAACATTGAACGCCTTGGATTTGTTGAGCAAAAAGAAGAAAAGAAATAATTTTATCAATCAAATAGCAGGACTTGGATGATGATAAACGTCATCCAAGTTTTTTTATTGGAGAAACAGCATAAAAACAGCTTTTTGAGGCAGAGAGATTGCCTAAGTGGCGGCGAGGTGCTACAATACAAACATAAATAACATTTTCGGGGCAAGGTGAAATTCCTGACCGGTGGTATAGTCCACGAGCCGATTGGCATGATCTGGTGCAATTCCAGAACCGATAGTATAGTCTAGATGTGAGAAAATGGCACTATTTCAACAAGTCTATTTGATGAGCAGTATTGAAAGGTCCATTTCAATGCTGCTTTTTTCTTTGAAACTGAGAAACAGTGCAATTTCCTTCGCCCTATGAAGGAGGACGTACCATGAGTACAAATGTAAAAAAGTCGAACAGAACATCGGCTAAAAAAATTGTTCTAGTAGGAGTCTTTGGTGCGATTAGTACCGTATTAATGCTATTATCGTTCAACGTACCGTTTATCCCAACATTCGTGAAGCTCGACTTCTCGGATTTACCAGTATTACTGGGTGGATATCTTCTTGGACCATTGCACGGAAGCTTGATTGCGCTCATCAAAGTGTTGTTAAACTTCTTCTATAACGGGTCAATGACTTTTGGAATCGGAGAAACAGTAAACTTAATCGGTAGCTTAAGCTTTATGTTACCAGCAGTGCTTTACTATCAACGTCGCCGTAATTTCAAATCAGCGGTAATCAGCTTAGTCATCGGTACGATTTCAGCGACAGTGGTGTTACTGACAGCGAACTACTTCGTGATGTTCCCACTTTATGCAACAGCGATGAACTTCCCAATGGAAAAAATCGTTGCCGCAGCACATGCATTAAACCCATTGGTAACAGACTTAGGATCATTAATGGCATTCGCATTACTTCCATTTAATATCGTGAAGTTCGGCCTAAATAGCGTACTTGCGATGTTAATGTACAAACGTTTAGCGCAAACCTTAAAATTAGAACATTAATCCAGAGTCGGGCTTCGTGCCCGGCTTTTTGTTTTGAGGAAAATTTCTTCTATATAATAGTAGAAAACTGCTTATAAATTTGCAGAAACTCTTTATTTCCAATAGCAATCTGCTAAAAAATGAGGTAGGATAGATAAGAATGAGGTGAACCAATGAAAGGAAAAACATGGACCAAGTTGCAACTATCCATCGTTGCACTCAGCTCTGTTCTCATGGGAACGAGCGGATTTTTAACCATTACACAACAATCATTATTTGGGCTTGAAGCACCAACAATTTCCATCCTATCCATCTTCTTTAGCAGTCTATTACTTTGGCTCTTTGTCGCAACGGACTGGCCAAGCGTTCTCTGCTATGTGATGTTAGGAATCGGGATGCTTCCAGGCGTCAACTATGGACAGATTTTTAGCCTGTCGTTTGGGAATACAACCTTTGTCTTCCTATTATTTACATTCTTAATGACTTACGCTTTGGAACAAACGCCTGCACTTAGACGTTTCGTCGCGCGTGCACTCGGCAGCTCCTTTGCAGGAAAGTCTCCATGGCATTTTATCGGGGCTTTTTACGCCAGCGTTCTTGCCATTAGCCTCTTTATTTCGCCGACGATTCTCTTTATGATCGTCTTCCCGATTTACGAGGAAATCATGGTCGTTCTCGGGTTGAAAAAAGGGGACAGAGAGGCTTCGGTGCTCCTGATTGCACTTTTTGCCACGGTGGCAATCGGTACTGCGATGACGCCAATCAACCACGTCTTCTCTGTGACTGCCATGGCGCTTTACAAGAATGCGACAGGAATCGCGATTTCCAACGCGCAATATATGATGATTGGCATTCCAGCCGGACTCGTGCTCTTTATCGCGATGTGGGCTGTTCTTAGAACCGTTTGGAGAGTGGATTTATCAAACGCAGAAATGAAACCACTCGAATCGCTTGAAGCTCTTCCTGCCAAATCAAAACGCGAAACCGCGACAGTATTCATCTTCATGGGCGTCGTCTTATTATGGGTGTTACCAGAACTCGTAGGAGGATTCTTACCAGATATTGCAGCCTTCCTAAAAACAGCAGGAATGGCATTCCCACCGATGATTGGGGTCATCGTGATGGCGATTCTGTCCTTTGACGGGAAACCACTCTTATCGATTCAAGAAGGACTTCAAAAAGGTGTGTACTGGCCAAGTATGTTCTTGGTTGGAGCCACTTTAAGCATGGGAACTCTTGTCACAAAACCGGAATTAGGAGTGATCGGACTTCTTGAAAGTTCACTCGTACCGGTGTTTGCGACACTCGCTCCAATTCTTGTCGTGATTATCTTTGTCCTCTGGGCAGGATTACAAACGAATGTCTCTTCAAACTTAGTAACCGTATCGGTAGTCACAACCGTATTAACGACTGTCTATGCGACAGGCTCCGTCGAGGTACAAGCTGGAACGATTGCCTGCTTGATTGGATTCATGGCGAGTCTTGCCTTTATGACACCACCAAGCATGCCGTACGTGGCGATTTCGGTCGGTTCGGGTTGGACAAATGCAAAAGATGCCTTTGTATACGGAGGAGGCCTATTCCTACTCAGCGCCGCTAGTGCGATTATTGTAGGTTACCCATTAGGCGTCTTCTTTGGAATTTAACAGTAGGAGGAAATCGAGTGTTAGAAAAACAGCGCGCAGAAATTGATGCCATCGACCGCGAGATTGTAGCGCTCTTTGAACGCCGCATGCAAGTCGTTGTCGATGTCGCTCGTATTAAAAAAGAAAATGGTATCGCGATTTTAGATGCGAGTCGCGAAAAAGAAGTGATTGCCAAGGTGCAGTCGTACTTGAAAGATGCCACATTGAAAGAAGAGTTGGCAGAAGCTTACGAGACTTTGATGAAGGTCTCAAAGGACTATCAACAAAAACAAATAGAAGCATAAAAATGAAACTCCTAGAGGTAGTATGATTACTCCGAATCCGTGGATTCTTCGTAATCAACTCTAGGAGTTTTTTATCTAAGAAGATAAATAGTTTTAGAAACTTAAAAGTCTTGGCACCCGTTCTTTTATTGATAAGGGAAGAGTGATAAAATAAGAGAGAAGATTCGAAGGGAGAGGAGGAGCCTGATGTTAGAGCATCTAGCTTTTAAAGGCGAGTGGCGCCAGTATCAAAAGCGCATTTTAGAAAAGAGCGATACGATTATGGCGGATGGCCATATTCATTTGGTGGCGGCTCCAGGTTCTGGGAAAACGACGCTAGGAATTGAATTTATCCGTCGTAATAGTAAGCCGGCGCTTATTTTAGTGCCGACTGTAACCATTCGTCAGCAGTGGGTGGACCGTATTCGTGAGGCGTTTTTGGATGATGCGCGTCTAGCCGATGAAATGATTTCGCAAAATCTGAAACAGCCAAAGACAATCACCGTTGCGACGTATCAAGCGTTGCACAGTGCCATCAATCGTCTAGAAGGCGACGCTGAAGTAGAGGATACGGATGATGTGGTCGAGAACGAGCACTTTGATTTTAAAGACGTGGATATTATTAAGCTCTTTAAGGAAGCAAATCTTGGAACATTGTGCCTCGATGAGTGTCATCACTTGCGAAATGAATGGTGGAAGAGTCTAGAAACCTTCCGTAAATCCTTTGCGGACATCAGTGTGATTTCGCTGACGGCAACACCTCCATATGAAGGGGAGCCAGCGCTTTGGGAGCGTTATGTGGCCATGTGTGGGGAAATCGATGAAGAAATTACCGTTCCAGAACTCGTTAAAGAGGGTAGTTTGTGTCCGCACCAGGACTATGTGTATTTCTCTTTCCCAACGAAGGAAGAGGAGAAACAACTCGATCAGTTTTCTACGCAGAAGAGAACCCTCTTGAAAAATCTGTCGTCGGATTCGATGTTTTGTGAGGTGGTAAGAACTAGCCGCGCGCTCGATGGAACGATCTCAGAAGATGAACTCCTAAATGAGCCGAAGTATCTCTCGGCAACACTGATTTTCCTACGACATAAAGGGATCGAGTTCCCGAAACATTTCCAACAATTACTTGGGGCGAGCCTCCTTCCGACGTTTGACTTGGCGTGGTTTGAAATCCTCTTACAAGGAATGTTATTTGACATTCCGCATTGGTATGATTTATCCGAAGAAGACTGTAAAGAATTGAAGCATGAGTTGAAATCGCTCGGATTGATTGACCGTAAACAAGTGCAGCTGCTTCGCAATAAACAACTCGACCAGCTATTAAATCAATCGCTTGGGAAATTAAATGCCGTCAGAGAAATCTTTAAGGCTGAATATGAAACCTTAGGCAGCGAATTGAGACAGTTGATTCTAACCGACTTCATTCGAAAAGATTTTGAGGTGCACTTAGGAAATCCAGAAGTCCAATATAGCCAACTGGGCGTATTACCGTACTTTGAAGTTCTACGTAGAGAGCTTGTGGAGCACCAATTAGACGTTCCTGTGGCGGTTTTGACAGGAAGTCTCGTGATTATCCCGACAGGT
Organism: uncultured Streptococcus sp.; assembly: GCA_916049935.1. Classification (GTDB taxonomy): domain Bacteria; phylum Bacillota; class Bacilli; order Lactobacillales; family Aerococcaceae; genus Granulicatella. Next base: position 6,398 of record CAJZJI010000044.1, read on the forward strand.
GTAAAATCGCGTTTAGAGGCTATTTTTGGCCCCGATAAGATTACCTTCCAACAAGTGGGACAGCTCGATGAGAAGGATTATGTAAAGGTCCGTTTAGTAGGCTCGCAACATGACTTAGTCAGCGCCGTGACTCAGCTTTTCCAAGAAGGGCAAATCCATGTCGTAATTGGGACAAAATCTCTCCTCGGCGAAGGTTGGGATGCGCCATGCGTGAACTCATTGATTCTCGCTAGCTTTGTCGGAAGTTTCA
>CAJZJI010000045.1 GCA_916049935.1 uncultured Streptococcus sp.
CAATGTTGAAATACTTCATTCAGTCGATTGTGGGCCGCTCATTCTTTAAACCAGTAGTCATTATTTGTGTGCCAAGTGGCATTACAGACGTTGAAAAAAGAGCCGTTTTAGACGCGACAAAATATGCAGGAGCCAAAGAAGCGTACGTGGTTGAAGAACCATTCGCAGCTGCGGTTGGGGCAGGCCTTCCTGTCACAGACCCAACTGGAAGCATGATTGTCGATATCGGTGGCGGTACGACAGACGTGGCGACGATTTCTCTTGGTGGAATCGTGAATAGCCGTTCGATTCGTGTCGGAGGAGACGAGTTAAACGAGTCTATTATTCAGCATGTTCGTAAGACGTACAATTTACTAATCGGGGAACGTACGGCTGAAGAATTAAAAATTATGTTAGGTTCAGCTTCCATTGAAAAAGCACAAGGAAGCATGCAAGTGCGTGGTCGTGATATGGTTACGGGATTGCCACGTGTTGTTGAAGTGCCTGCAAAAGAAATTGCAGTTGCGATGAGTGAAATTATTCATCAAATTTTAGACGCAGTAAAAGATGTATTGGAACAAACACCGCCAGAAATTTCTGCGGACGTTATTGATCATGGAATCGTGTTAACAGGTGGGGGCGCAATGCTTCGTCACCTTGCTGAGATGATTTCGAAGGAAACGCAAGTACCAGCCTTTGTGGCCAACGATCCACTCGATTGTGTGGCGCTAGGAACAGGTGCGATTTTAGCAAATCCATCATTAATGAAAAAATAGAGTCCGTTGAAAAATAAATAAAGAGGAGTGATGATGTGAATCCAATTTTTTCAAATAAGAAACTAATTGGTTGGGTAATCGGAATTATCACGGCATTAGCATTGATCATGTATTCCATTACTTACGGCAGTAATATCGTGACTCAAGGTGTTAATGATGTAACCAATATTCTAGGAAGATTAGTCTCTTATCCAGCAAATAGTATTAATGATTTTATCGATAGCGTGAGTGATTTATCAAATACGTATCAAGAAAATCAATCGTTAAAACAAAAAATCGATACCATTCATGAATTAGAAGTTCAATTGAGTGAGTTAAAACGTGATAACCAAAAGATGAAGGAAACGCTCAAGTTGCAAGATACGCTAAACGATTATACGTTAGTGAATGCGACGGTGATTGCGCGTAATCCAGATACATGGCGTGATGTCATTACAATTAATAAAGGGTCTAATGACGGCATCCAACCGCAAATGTCTGTTATGAGTGATAATGGACTTGTCGGGAAAGTTATGGACGTGAATCCAACGAGTGCACGTGTAGCGCTATTATCGAATGCTGATAATACATTAGTGCGTGTGGCAGCGATGATTCAAAACGAAAAAGAACCAATCTACGGAACCATCACTGGTTATGACGATAAAACGAATATGTTAGTGATGAGCCAAATTCAAGCAACGCAAGATATCAAAGTTGGGGATAAAGTCGTGACAAGTGGTCTCGGTGGCATTTCTCCAAACTCACTATATATCGGTACGGTTGAAGAAGTGGCGATGGACCGTTTTGGCTTGTATAAAGAAGTGAAAATTCGTCCAGCAGCGGATACGAATGACGTTCGTTATGTGACAGTTGTTATTCGTACAAGCGAAAGCGAGGGGCGATAATGCGCATCTCAAAAAGAGTTTACTGGGTGTTATTTGTTTATATCCTTGCTTTCTTAGCCGATGGAGTATTAACGAATCATTTTTCAAAATTGTTTCTATTCTCCGGCTATAGCTTAACACCTCGAATGATTATTATCGCTGTCGTGATGTTAAACTTTATGATTGACCATAAATCCATGTTCTGGTTTACCGTGGTCGCTGGATTTTTAGTGGACAGTTACTACTCAGGTGTCCTTGGTGTTTATATGGCGCTGTTTGCAGTGATTGTACGAATCATTAATTTGGTTCGCCCGAACATCCTTCAAAATCCATTTACATTAGGGCTAGCGCTAGTGTTCTTCTTAAGCTTCACCGAAGTCTCTGTTTACTTCGTGTATGCCTTACGAGGAGTCGCAAGCATGGATTGGAACGAGTTCTTAGTAGTAAGACTCGGGGCAACCTTAATGTTAAACATCGTGATTTACTATATTTTATATCTCCCGCTTCGCAATTTTGCTAGATGGGTGAACTCAACTCCGGTCGTTAGTCCACATGACTTAATAAACCATCGTAGAGCATAATTTGAGAAAGGTTTGGCTGTTTGTGGCCAAGCCTTTTTGATTACACGTTAATAGTACTGACAAAGGCGATAGATATGGTATAATAAAGAGAATTAGTGTCAAGAGAAAGAGGAATTGAATGAAGAGAGCAACATTTTTAAAAGCAAGTCTAATCTCGAAAGGTATCATTGCGACCTGTGCGATTGTCGGTTTTCTCATGCAGATGACGCTTCACGGCTGGCATGGACTTCGTTACTACACGAATCAATCGAATCTACTCGTTGGATTATTCATGGTGTACTTGCTATTGAAATACCGCAAAGACGGCCATTGGAGTAAAATGGACCTACGCTTGAAGGGTGGCGTGACGGTTGCGATTCTTCTAACGGGGCTGGTATATCACTTTATGTTAGCACCACAAAAGACAGCCGAAGAGTTCTGGACGATTGAGAATTTCCTATCGCACTATATTGTGCCGTTTGGAACGTTGCTCGATTGCATCGTCTTTGATAAAGGACATTGCTACAAGTGGTATGATCCATTTACGTGGACGCTGTTGCCGCTGGTCTATGCGATTGTGTCTGTGGCGATTGCGCTCATAACCCGTATTCCGATTGGAAATAACAAAGATGGCCCATTCCCATATTTCTTCTTGAATGTGGATAAATATGGATTCCTCGGCGTCTTGCAATATTGCTTAGGATTAGCCGTAGCCTTCTTAATCGGCTCGTATATTCTTTTCGTATTTAAAAATGGATTCAAAACGAAGGAACGTTTATAAGAGAGGAGACTTTCATGGTTCGAGATATTGGAATCGACTTAGGAACCGCAAATATTTTAGTGTTCTTAAAAGATCGTGGAATTATTTTAAATGAACCGTCACTTGTTGCGCTAGATGAGCGTAATGGCGACGTGATTGCAGTCGGTGAACGCGCGTACCAAATGGTGGGCCGTACGCCAAAAGAAATCAATGTGCACCATCCATTAAAGGGTGGGGTGATTGCGGATATCGCAGTTACTGAGCAATTGCTTGAATTATTCATGCAAAAATTAAACTTAAATAGTTGGTTCTCAAAACCAGATATTTTGATTTGTACACCAACAAATATTACGACAGTCGAACAAAAAGCCATTATCCAAGCGGCGATTAAATGCGGCGGACGCAATATTTATTTAGAGGAAGAACCAAAAGTGGCAGCAGTCGGCGTTGGACTGGATATCTTCTCTCCAATTGGGAACATGGTCATCGATATCGGTGGCGGAACAAGTGATATCGCCGTTCTTTCAATGGGCTCAACGGTCACAAGCCGTTCGATTAAATTAGCCGGCGACAATATGGATTTTGCGATTTCGGAATATATTAAAGACAAATATCAACTCATTATCGGGGACCGTACCGCTGAAGCCATCAAGATGAATCTTGGTAGCGCGATTGAAGTGGAAAACGAGTCGGATATGATTGTCAAAGGTCGCGATATGACGACTGGATTGCCGAAGACGGTAACGATTTATACGAATGAAATTTATCATTGCTTAAAAGAAATGCTCGATACGATTGGCGAAGAAGCTAGACTCGTACTCGAAGCGACTCCACCAGAACTCGCAGGCGATATTATCGAACGCGGCGTGATGGTAACAGGAGGCGGAGCGCTCATCCAAGGAATCGACCGTATGCTTTCTGAGAAGCTACAAGTTCCAGTGATGATTGCTGAGAACCCGCTACAAAGTGTTGCGATTGGAACAGGAATCTTATTAAACCGAATTAAAGCAGATCGTGGTATTTTCTCAGGACTCAGAAGACTCTTCAGTTCTAAGAAAGTTGTAATGAACCCAACTGCGAATATGATTGATGATGAAAGGAAAGAAGAAGCATGAAGCAAGAATTGAAAAATAGTGGTCACTTATTATTGACGGCGCTACTCCGTGTCTTAATCTTCGTGATTATCGCAGTCATCTTATTTGCACTTGGCTTAATGGTTGGTTATGCCGTTCTTGGTGAAGGTCACAACCCATTTGATATTTTCTCAAAAGAAGTATGGGACAAGATTTTCAACTTTATTAACTAACAAGCAGATAGATTGACCTTTGTTGACTATTGAAGTAGACTATAACAAAAGCAGAATATGGAGGAAATGCTATGAATTTAATTCCAACAGTTATCGAGCAGTCTTCACGCGGAGAACGCGCTTATGACATTTACTCACGTTTATTAAAAGACCGTATTATCATGGTGAGCGGACCTGTTCACGACGATATGGCGAATGCGATCATCGCGCAATTACTATTCTTAGATGCACAAGATCCTGAGAAAGATATTTACATGTATATTAACTCTCCAGGAGGAAGCGTAACAGCTGGTTTAGCCATCTACGATACAATGAACTTCATTAAAGCAGACGTTCAAACAATCGCAATGGGGCTAGCAGCGTCAATGGGTTCATTCCTATTAACAGCTGGTGCAAAAGGCAAACGTTTCGCATTACCAAACGCTGAAATCTTAATCCACCAACCTTTAGGCGGAGCACAAGGGCAAGCGACAGAAATCGAAATTGCAGCACGTCAAATCTTGAAAACACGTGAACGTTTAAATAAAATCTTGGCAAAACAAACAGGCCAAAAATTATCACGTATCGAAAAAGATACAGACCGTGATAACTACATGACAGCACAAGAAGCCTTAGAATACGGCTTAATCGATGCCATCATGGAAAGCTCAAAAGAAATGAAATAACAGAGTGAAAACTGAAGAACACCTTCCAAAACAAATCGTTTTGGGAGGTATTCTTTTTTTATAGGTTCGTTTCTGAATATTTAACATTTAAAATATTGTTTTTATGTGAAATAATTCATTTGTTATTTATTAAAGTTTGTGAAAGCGTTATAATAAGAATTGTAAAAAGAAAAAAACCAAAAAAAGAAAGGTGATAAAAAATGAAAAGAAATTGGAAAGTTCTTTTACTAAGCATTTTATCCATTCTACTTTTATTCGGCTGCGCTACAGCGAAGAAGAGTGGAAAATTTGAAGGAGTGGGGAATGGGAAGCACGGCGAGATTAAAGTAGCCGTTACGATTACCGATGCGAAGATTACCAACATCGAAGTCGTGCAGCAAGATGAAAATAAAGGCTTGTCCGATCCGGTTTACAACGAGTTGAAGGAAACGATTATCGCGCAAAACTCAGCGGATGTCGATGTTGTCTCTGGGGCAAGTGCAACGAGTGAAGGATATCTTGAAGCCGTCAAAGATGCGATTAAGAAATCAGGAATCACGCTTGTCGCTGCCAAACAAGCAACTACGAATAAGAACGAGCTTCCTGCGGAACAAACCTTTGATGTAGTGATTGTTGGTTCTGGTGGTGCCGGACTTAGTGCCGCGATTGAAGCTGCAGAAGCAGGTAAATCAGTCGCTATCATTGAAAAAATGCCAACAGTCGGCGGGAACACTCTTATTTCCGGTGGGGAAATGAATGCTCCTGGCAACTGGGTACAAAAGAATCTTGGAATTACTGGCGACTCTGTAGAAGCGTACTATAATGATACGATGAAGGGCGGAGACAATATCGGAGACCCTAAACTCGTTCATTTAATGGCTGAAAAAGCATTGGAATCTGCAGAATGGTTACGTGATGACGTACACGTTGAATTCTTATCAGACCAATTATTCCAATTCGGTGGACACTCATTTAAACGTGCATTGATTCCTAAGGGCCATACTGGTGCGGAATTAGTGTCTAAATTAAAAGCGAAAGCAGAAGAACTTGGCGTAAAAATCTTCTTGAACGTAAAAGCAGATGAATTAATCCAAGATGCAAACGGTCGTGTGACAGGTGTGAAAGCAACTGACAAGGCTAAAAAAGAAGTCAAATTCCTTGCAAACAATGGGGTTGTATTAACAACAGGTGGTTTCGGTTCGAACGTAGAAATGCGTAAACAATACAACAAGGAATATGACGAACGTTATAAATCAACAGATACTGTCGGTACAACTGGGGACGGTATTGTAATGGCTCAAAAAGCTGGGGCTGCGTTGAAGAACATGGAATACATCCAAACATACCCAATCGCAAATCCGAAAACTGGTATGATTTCACTATTAGCCGATACTCGTTTTGATGGAGCGATTCTTGTGAACCAAGAAGGAAAACGTTTCGTGGAAGAATTAGACCGCCGTGACGTGATTTCTAAAGCGATTTTAGCGCAAACAGGTGGATATACTTACCAAATCTGGAACGATAAGATTGATGCGATTTCGAAGACAAAAGAAGCGCATAAAGCAGAGTACGATGAGTTGATTCGTGAAGGCTTGTTAGTGAAAGCTGATACGATTGAAGAAGCTGCGAAATTCTTTGATATCGATATCAATAACTTGAAAGAAACAATCGCA
>CAJZJI010000046.1 GCA_916049935.1 uncultured Streptococcus sp.
CTCCTAGATATGCTTTCTGAATTTCATCACTTTCTAACAACTCTTGTCCTGTACCGCTAAGGACCACTGATCCAGTTTCTAGTACATACGCACGATTTGAAATCGACAATGCCATTTTCGCATTTTGCTCGATCAGTAAAACTGTTGTCCCTGTCTTTTGGATTTCTTGAATGATTTTGAAAATCTCGCGGATGAAGATTGGCGCTAACCCCATTGAAGGTTCGTCTAGTAACAATAGTTTTGGACGGCTCATTAACGCACGGCCCATCGCTAGCATTTGTTGTTCCCCACCAGAGAGGGTTTGTGCATCTTGGTCTTTACGTTCTTTCAAGATTGGGAAACGCTCGAAGACAGCTTCCATATCTTTTTGAATTCCTTCTTTATCCTTACGTAGAAAAGCCCCTAGTTCGAGGTTTTCTTTTACCGTTAATCCTGGAAATACGTGACGACCTTCTGGCACTTGCACGAGCCCTTTCTCAACGATTTTCTTCGCAGATGTCGAAGCGATATTCTCACCTAAGTAGACGATTTCGCCTTCTGAAGGATGGATGAGACCTGATAAAGTCTTCAAGATGGTTGACTTTCCGGCACCGTTCGCTCCGATTAGAGACACGATTTCCCCTTCGTTAACTTTAAAATCCACATTACGCACGGCTTGAATCATTCCGTAATGAACTGATAAATTTTTAACTTCTAACATCTACTCACCTCCTAAGTACGCTTTAATAACTGCTGGATTTTGTTTGATTTCTTCTGGAGTTCCTTGCGCAAGCAGTCTTCCATATTCCAACACGTAAATGCGTTGGCAGATTTTCATGACAAGCGACATATCGTGTTCGATTAACACAACGGTTAAATCAAATTCTCTTTGAATTTTGGCAATCAATTCGGTTAATTGTGCCGTTTCTTGAGGATTCATCCCCGCTGCAGGTTCATCTAAGAATAAGACTTTTGGTTTTGTCGCTAAGGCACGAACGATTTCCAATTCACGTTGTTGCCCATAAGCTAAGTTTTTCGCCTTTTCATCTTTGAGCGTATCTAACTCGAAAATCTTTAGCAATTCAACCGCTTCTTCGCGCATTTTCGCTTCTGTATCATAGTATTTCTTCGTACGGAATAATGTTGAGAACAATGAATCGCTCGAGTGTGCGTGCATGGCAATCATTACATTTTCGAGTACCGTTAAATCTTTAAACAAGCGAATATTTTGGAAGGTACGTGCCATTCCTAGGCTTGTACGCTTGTAAGGTGCGAGTCCGTTTAAGCTTTTCAACTGTCCATCTACTTCTAAACTAACAGTTCCTTCTGTTGGCTCATAAACCCCTGTTAATAAGTTGAAGAAAGTCGTTTTCCCAGCCCCGTTTGGCCCGATGAGTCCGATTAACTCGCCTTTATTTACTTTCATTGAAACGTTAGAGACCGCAGAAAGTCCGCCAAAGTTTTTTGTTAGTCCATTAACTTCTAATAACATTACTTCCCACTCTCCTTTGTTTCTTTCTTCTTAGAAAACTTGAAGTCTCCTAGTTTGAATTCCCAAGTCCCAAGCAATCCACCTGGACGGAAAATCATAATTAAGATTAACGCTACCGCATAGATGATCATCCGTAATTGTCCAAATGGTTGTAGGACAAGGTTGATAATTCCTAGTAATACGGCTGCCACGAATGAACCTGTGAAGCTTCCGATACCACCGAATACCACGATGATTAATACATCGATTGATTTCATGAACGTGAAGTCACTTGGAGTTACTGCCCCTAGTGTTGTGGCAGAAAGCGTTCCGCCGATACTTGCAGTAGCTGCTCCTAATACGAAGGCCAAGATTTTATATTTCGTCACTTGAACCCCCATCGATTCCGCAGCGATTTCGTCTTGTAAGACCGCATAAGTGGCACGACCTGCACTACTGAAGGTGTAGTTCAAGATTAAGATGGTTGTTACTACGAGAGCGATATACGTAATCGTCCATGTGTTTGTTAAAGGCACCCCGCTAATACCGGCAGCACCGTTTGTGATTTTCATGTTTGTCACGGCTACACGGATGATTTCCGCAACCCCTAGAGTCGCAATCGCAAGGTAGTCCCCTTTTAAACGAAGCGTTGGTAATCCAACAAGGAACGCGACGATAACAGAGATGACAACTCCGACTGCCATCCCAGCAAATAATCCAGGAAGACCGTTCATCATTTTCCCAAGAATCGCACCGCTATAAGAACCAATCGCGATAAACCCGGCATGTCCTAGCGAGAATTGTCCGGCAACCCCAAGAATGAGGTTCAATCCAACGGCGTAGATGATATTGATCATGATATTAATGAAGGTACTTTCGTAGTAGAAGTTAATGACTCCTGTTTGTACAAGTACGAAAAGAAGAGCGTACATTCCTAATGCGAACAGCGTCCAACGAATATTCTTTTTATGAAATCTTTGCATCTTCTTCACCTACACTTTCTCTCTGACATTTTTACCAAACAATCCAGCTGGTAACACGATTAAAATAATGAATAATAGGAAGTAAACGACTCCGTCACGGTATGGTGAGTAACCGAAGAAGCTTACCATTGTTTCTAGTAGACCGATGAGGTAACCACCGACCATGGCCCCAGGAATACTACCGATACCACCAAGTACGGCCGCAACGAAGGCTTTTAGTCCGACTGTAATCCCCATTGTTGTTGAAATGGTATTGTAGTACACCCCAACAAGGACACCGGCAATCCCGGCTAGCGCTGAACCGAGCGCGAATGTAAAGGAAATCACTCCGTCTACGTCAATCCCCATCAGTTGAGCTGCTTGCTCATCAACGGCAACTGCACGCATGGCTTTCCCCATTTTTGTATAACGAACGATAAATTGTAATAACGCCATTAAGACAACGGTCACTCCGAAAATCAAAATTTGTTTTCCGTTGACTGAAACGTCTCCGAATAATGTGATCGTTTCAGTTCCGAAGTCTGAAGGAAACGGACGAGATTCCGCTCCAAAGAAATAACTCATTGCATTTTCTAATAGGTATGACACCCCGATAGCCGTAATCAACGCGGCTACACGAGTCGAATTACGAAGCGGCTTGTAGGCCACACGTTCAATCACAACCCCTAAGACCGCACAGGCAACCATCGCTACCAAGAGCGCTACGAATACATTCATCTTCAAGACCATTACGGCAAAATATCCAATGAACGCCCCCATCATGTACACATCACCATGTGCGAAGTTAATGAGCTTAATTGTCCCATAAACCATGGTATATCCAAGCGCAATCAACGCGTAAATACTTCCGACTGCAAGCCCGTTTACCAATTGTTGCATTAACAACTCCATATATTTTCTCCTTTCAAATCTATCCTTATCTAGCGGAAAAGAGAGGCGGAAGTCCCCTTCGTGCCTCTCTTAAAAAATACTGTTAAAACTTAATTAGTCAGCTGAGTACTCTTGAGCACTTACTTCTTGTCCGTTTTGGAACTCGATGACTACTGCTGATTTCACTGGTGTGTGGTCAGGACCCATTGAGAATGTACCAGTTACACCATCGAAGTCTTTTGTTGCTGCTAAAGCTTTTGTGATTGCTTGAGGATCAGTTGAGCCAGCAGTTTCGATAGCTTTCATTAACAATTGAGTTGCATCATAACTTAAAGCGGCGAAAGTATCTGGGTTTGAACCATATTTTTCTTTGTACGCTTTAACGAACGCTTGAACGTCTGCATCATCACTTAATGTTGAGAAGTGTGAAGTGTAGTAAACGTTAGAAAGGTTTGAGCTGTTACCTGCTAATGCTGCTAACTTGTCACTTGAAAGTCCGTCACCACCAACGATTGGTTGAGTGATACCCATTTCACGTGCTTGTTTGATGATTAGACCAACTTCTTCGTAGTAACCAGGAACATATAATACATCGAAGTCTTTAGATTTCAATGTTGTTAACACTGCTTGGAAGTCTGTGTCTTTTGATTGGTAGTATTCACGAGTTACAACTGTTCCACCGATTTTACTGTCAGTGTAAGTTTTTTCAAAGGCATCTGCTAACCCTTTAGAGTAGTCATTACCTGTATCTTGTAAGATGGCTACTTTAGCATTTCCGAATTTCTTGTGTACGAAGTTCGCTCCTACAACCCCTTGGTAGCTGTCAGAGAAACATACACGGTAGATGTATTCATATACTGAAGATGCATCTTCTGGATTTTTCAATGTCACGCCATCTCCTGTTGTTGCTGGGAAGACTGTTGGGATTTTTGCTTGTTCATTTACTGGGATTGATACTGAAGCATCTCCTGTTGTTGCTGGTCCGACTACGCCGACCACTTTTTCAGAAGCTAATTTCTTTGCTACTGAAGCTACTTCTGTTTTGTCTGATTTGTTATCGTATGAAACGTATTTTAATTCCTTATCTAATAACTTCCCTTTTTGTTCAACTGCTAATTGAGCACCGTTGTTCATAGAAGAACCGTAAGTCGCTACGTTCCCTGTTAACTCGAAGTTCCCTCCGATTTTGACTGTATTACTATCTGCTGCGTTTCCACAACCTGCTAAAATTGCTGCAACCACAGCGCCTAATGTGAATTTCTTTAATTTCATAAGATCCCTCTTTTCATGGATGAATTTTTCAACTTGAGAGTAGTATATAATATTCTGACAATTCATGCAATAGAAATCTATAATTTTTTTGAAAAAATATTTTGTTTACATTTTTATCGTTTTCACTTTCAAGATTCTTAGAACTATTTTCATTTTTTTCTAGTTAGAAATAAGTATTATTTACACCTAAAGTGTGATATATTGTATTTTAGCAATTTAGTGTGTGACACAACTAACAAGAAAAGGGAGAAAGAAATGAGAGCATTACTTTCAAAAAATCAAAACCGACAAATCGATATTGTCGACTATTTAGTCCAAGCAAACGGCTGGGTTCATATCGACGAACTCGCAAAAACTTTTAAAGTCTCTACTCGTGCCATCAAAATCGACCTCGCATTTTTACGCGATAAAATCGATGGACTCGACATCCTCTTCTCAACGAATGGGGTGCGTATCGAATTACCGGAGAATTTAAGTACCGAAGTCGTCTATCCTTATTATTATTCACATTCTATTTGCTACGAAATTCTGGAACAATTATTCTTACACGAAGAAACCACTGTCTCAGAAATGACACAAAAACTATTCATTACGACTTCAACATTGAATCGTTACATTCAGAAAATCAATAATAGCTTGAAGAAAAAATTCGATTTCCAAATCTCGAAGAAAAACTTGCAATTTATTGGAAATGAACAAGACATTCGGTTCTTCTTCGTTCAATACTTTGCTGAAAAAACTGGCTTCTTCGAATGGCCATTCGACTTTGTAGACGAAGCTTCTCTAGAAAAAATTCTAGTAGACCTCTTCAAGTCTTCGAACTTCCCACAAAGCTTTGAAGGATACCGTGTCTTCAAGATGATTTTTACGGTTAACTTCTTCCGATCTTATCAAGGGCATTTCGTACAAAACTTCGAAAGCAAAGATAAATTCTATGATTACTACAATCAATTAGACGGCCTAGACGAAATCGTAGAGCAATTCGCCAAAGAAACAGGAATCATGGTCACTCCAGAAATTCTGGAACAATCCTTCTCCATTTTCTTACAACCGCACTTCTTCCTAACCGTTGAAGAATTCTCAGCCGCTCGTCAGGAAAAAGTTCGTGACCGCCTATCCTTCGATACATTAGTGACGAACATCCAAAGTCTTGAAAAACGTTACGACTTGAAATGCGAAAACTATGATTTACTATTATGGCACTTACACAACACGTCTCAATTAGAACGGATCGAAGTGCACTCAGACTTCATCTTATTCGATAAGAAGAAACCGTTGATGAACTTCTTCAAGTCGCTTTCGCCTGAGTTCTACAATGATGTTGCAGCACTTCTTGAAGAGTACCAACAAGAAATCAAGAACGTGAAGCGTCAAAGAAATATCTCGCACTTGATTTACACCTTCTACACGCACTGGGAAGGTCTAATTTCTCAACTGCAAGCCAAGCAAGAGAAAATCAAGGTGTTGATTTTGAATGACTTTGACGAGTACTATCCAAAATTCTTGGCATCGTATTTGGAACATAACGCGGCGAACCGCTTCGAGTATCATACGTATAATCAGCTTGAAATCTCCTTAGATATTCTAGAAAAATCTGATTATAAGATTATTTTGAGCAACTTTGCTCTTCCTGAAATTAAAGGCAAAACGGTAATCTGCTCGCATGATTTGAGTATGATTGACCTCGTAAACGAGTTGAATAAACAATAGAAAGATGCCCCTGCATTGCAGGGGCATCTTTCTGTTGCATAGCGCTTCTTTTGGCTCTTTGTCAAATAGTGTTGATGAAGAATTTTAGGAAGGGATTAAGCGACTAATTGTTGCTTA
>CAJZJI010000047.1 GCA_916049935.1 uncultured Streptococcus sp.
TATTGAACGATGTCAAATCCAGCGTAGTTTGTTGGGATAATCATTACAGTTGAAGCAAGCACGATTCCAAAAATAAAGTGGAATAATTGTGGGTAAGCTTTCTTGAAAATGTAGTGTACAAGTTTTGAGAAGAGCGCTAATGTTACAAGTCCACCTAATGCGATAGGAAGGATAACGCTCATGTCTAATGTTTTGAAACCATCTGACATTTGTTTGTACATACCCATGTATACGATGAAGTTTGATGGGCTAAGTCCAGGAACGATAATTCCAAGAGCGATTAAACCGCCAGCAATCATCCAAGTGAAGAAGTTTGCCTCTACGCTTCCACCGATTGCATGTTCACCTAAGTAAAGGAGTACGCATCCGCCAATGAATGAAGCAAGCAGAATGAGAATCTCGCGTGTTGAGCGACCTTCTTTTCCAGCTTCTTTCCAAAGAGCAGGGATTGTACCGACGATACATCCGATGAAGAACCAAAGAATGATGGTTTCGAAGTTTCCTAATAAGTAGCTCACTCCAAAGGATAGAACTACGATTCCTGCTAGAGCACCGATTCCCACAGGTAAGAAGAATAAGAAGTTCTTCTTGAAGTCTTTTGTGACGTTTGCTAGGAAAGCAATTAAGCGTTCATAAAGTCCAAAAATGGCAGCAAGTGCACCACCGCTGACTCCGGGTAGGATAAATCCTGATCCTATGAACATTCCTTTAAAGAATCGTAAGAACCAGTCATTTTTCTTTTGTTTATCTAATTGATGTTGTGTTGATCTTTGTTCCATAGTACCTCCAATAAATAATTCTGTCTTCTATTATACTGTAATTTGAAAGATGAGCAAGTAATGTTAAGTCTCTTAAAGAAATCTTTCCATTCGTTGCCTCTAAAATGCTTTTTTGATATAATTGAGAGGTGAAAGCTTCAATTTTTTTGACTTTCTTGTTCTATCATTTTCAAATGTGAAAGGAGTTGAATGGATGAAAATTGCTGTAGTTACAGATAGTACGGCTTACTTAACAAAAGAAGAATATGCCGAGTACGGTGTTTACGTGATGCCATTGTCTGTTATCTTTGGACAAGAAACATACCGTGAAGATATCGATATTTCAGCAGAAGAGTTTTACGCAAAAGTAAAAACTTCTTCAGTCTTTCCAACAAGTACACAACCACCAGTAGGAGAAAGTTACGAATTATTCCGTGAACTTGCACAAGATTATGACGCTATTATTCCTATTACTATTTCTAGCGGAATTAGTGGAACTTACCAAACTTGTGTGGCTGTTGCTGAAGATATGAAAGACGAAGTAGCCATTTATCCAATCGATTCAGGTATTAGTTGTGCTCCGCAAGCACGTGCAGTAAAACTTGCCGCTATTATGGCGAAATCTGGAGAATATTCACCAGAAGAAATCGTTGAAACTGTACAACGTCTAGTGGACCGTACAAGAGCTTACTTTATCGTTGATGATTTAAGCAACTTACAACGTGGTGGACGTTTATCAGCAGGGGCTGCATTAGTCGGTTCTATGTTGAAAATTAAGCCAATCTTGACATTCGTTGATAAAAAAATCGTTCCTTTCGAGAAAATTCGTACGCAACAAAAAGCAATGAAACGAATTGAACAATTATTCGTAGACGAAACAGGAACAACAGATGGAGACGGCTATGAATTAGTCATTATCCACGCAAATGCTCCTGAAGCTGGCGAAGCTTGGAGACAAAAAATGCAAGAACAATATCCTAAATTACGTACTTCATTATCGTATTTTGGGCCTGTAGTAGGAACTCACCTTGGTGAAGGTGCCTTAGGATTCTCATGGGATATCGTACAAGAAAAGAATTTAGAGAAATAAAGAGTGGGGGAACCCGCTCTTTTTCTTCATGAAACAGAGGGATACAAATGACACTTGTTGTAAAAAAGATGTTAGCCAACACGCTTAAAGAACTAATGAATGAAAAGCCGCTGACGAAGATTACTGTACAGGATTTAACGAAGAAATGCGGGATTAGTCGTCAAACGTTTTATAATCATTTCCATGATATTTATGAATTGGTCGAATGGATTTATTTAAATGAGGCGCATATCACGCTAGGTGAGAATATTTCTTATGAGAATTGGCAAGACGCCCTGGAGGCACTCTTTCAATATATGGATGACAATCGCAACTTTGTCCTTAACACGTATCGTTCTGTCAGCAAGGAAAATGTCGAGCGACTCTTGCAACGGGAAGTGGAGCGTTTCTTGACGGATTTGATTTTCAATGAAATTAATGTCAGTGGCGCAGAAGCAGAACAAGTTCAATTCTCGATTGAGTTTTATACGTATGCGCTCGTTGGTGTAGGACTTGATTGGATTAGTCGTCAAATGCCTGGTACGGCCAAAGAACTCGTTGAAAAAATCGAACAAGTCATGATTGGAACGATTGTAGCTCGAATTTCTCAGTAAAAAACTTTACAATTCCATCCCAGTGTCCAAAGTTTGGACATTGGGATTTTTTTGTCTATGGTGCTTTTGGTGAAACGGGAGTAGAGTAATGCATGTAAAGAACAAAACCTGATTTTCAGGAAATAGGAGGAATTACTATGTATCATTCAAATGGAAATTACGAAGCATTTGCTCGCCCTAAAAAACCACAAGGCGTTGATCAAAAATCAGCTTACTTAGTTGGTTCAGGACTTGCATCCTTATCAGCAGCTGCTTTCTTAATTAGAGACGGCCAAATGAAAGGAGAAAACATTCATATTTTAGAAGAACTTCCACTTGCAGGAGGAAGCTTAGACGGAATCTTAAACCCAACACGCGGATTCATTATTCGTGGAGGTCGTGAAATGGAAGACCACTTCGAATGTTTATGGGACTTATTCAGATCAATCCCTTCATTAGAAGTGGAAGATGCCTCTGTGTTAGATGAGTTCTACTGGCTTAATAAAGAAGACCCTAACTTCTCACATTGCCGTGTAATTGAAAACAAAGGACAACGCATTCCAGATGATGGCCAATTCACTTTGAGCGATAAATCAAGCGAAGAAATGGTGAAATTATATATGACATCTGAATCTGAATTACAAGGACTAAAAATTACCGATGTATTCAGTGAAGAGTTCTTCGAATCAAACTTCTGGACTTACTGGGCTAGTATGTTTGCTTTTGAAAAATGGCATTCAGCGATTGAAATGCGTCGTTACATCTTACGTTTCATTCACCATATCGATGGTCTGCCTGACTTATCTGCATTGAAATTTACGAAATACAACCAATACGAATCACTCGTTTTACCACTCGTGAACTACTTGAAAAAACATAATGTTCAATTCGAGTATGATACAGTCGTTAAAAATGTGATTGTTGAACATGTTGGAAGCGACATGATTGCCAAAGAACTTGTGTTAGAAGTAGGTGGTGTTTTAGAAACACGCAATTTAACAGAAAACGACTTAGTATTCGTGACAAACGGTAGTATTACTGCTGCAACAACATACGGAGATAACAATACTCCAGCTCCAATTTCAAAAGAATTAGGTGGATCATGGAGCTTATGGAAAAACTTAGCCAAACAAGATGAACGCTTCGGACATCCAGAAGTATTCTGTGAAAACTTGCCAGACCAAAGCTGGTTCGTTTCAGCTACAACAACTGTAAAAGACAAACGAATCGCGCAGTATATTCAAAAAATCTCAAAACGTGATCCTTATGCCGGAAAAGTGGTGACAGGAGGAATCGTAACCGTTCGCGACTCAAACTGGATGATGAGCTACACATTAAACCGTCAACCACACTTTAAAGCACAAAGTAAAGATGAATTAGTCGTATGGATTTACGGATTATATTCAGGAATCAAAGGAAACTATGTGGAAAAACCAATCGAAGAATGTACAGGGATTGAAATCGCTGAAGAATGGTTATACCACATGGGTGTTCCAGAAGAATTGATTCATGAATTTGCTAGCGAAGGATGCAACACGGTTCCTTGCTACATGCCTTATATCACAAGCTACTTCATGGCTCGTAAAGATGGCGACCGTCCACTCGTTGTTCCAAATGGCTCTAAAAATATTGCCTTCATTGGTAACTTCGCTGAAACTCCTCGCGATACAGTGTTCACAACAGAATATTCTGTTCGTACAGCGATGGAAGCTGTATATACATTGCTTGATGTCGATCGTGGGGTACCAGAAGTGTTCGCTTCAGCTTACGATTTACGCGTTCTTACAAAATCAACAAGCCGCTTGATGGATGGTAAGAAATTAGCCGATGTGAAAGTTCCGTTCTTAGTGAAATTATTTGAAAAACGTGCTGTAAAGAAAATCAAAGGTACGATGATTGAAGAACTTCTCAAAGACGCAAACTTAATCTAATGAATGAAACCTCTCTAAGTCTATTAGAGAGGTTTTTTCGTATCTTTTGTTGAGGTGATAGATATGAATATCGTTAGAACGAAAACGGGAGAATTGATTCATGCCACACAAATTAAAGAAGATGAAGTTTATTTTTGCCCGGAATGCGGAGAAGAAGTAACAAAAAAAGTTTCCAGAAATGGAGTGGTGTTTTTTTCGCACATCCCAAAGAAACATAGGCAGGAAGAAACAATCGCGCATCAAGAGGGGAAACACTTAATACTTGAGAGTTTGAAGAGTCATAGTTTCCAGGCTGAACTGGAGCCGTATGTGTCGTCTATTGAACAGATTCCAGATATTGTTGTGACAGAAGGAGAGCGTGCGTGGTGTATCGAATATCAATGCAGTGTGATTCCTACAGAAGAGATAGTGGAACGGACGAGACATCTGGGAGAGGCTGGCATGTCTGTCGATTGGATTTTAGGGGAGAATTATGAGAGTCAGCATAAACTGACGGACACCTTTAGTTACTTAATGAAATATCATCCACAACTCGGGAATTTCCTTATTTTCTTTGTGAATGGAGAGATGATTTTTCATACGCAAATCAAAGTGAAACCTCGCTCGCAGCAGATGACGTTTCAAGTCGTACGCGTGCCGCTTTTATCGTTCTCGTGGAAAAAGTGGAGAAAGATGGTCGAGGATTCTGTTCCAGTCAAAGCGCATCTAAAACCCGTTGATGCGATAGAATGGACGCCAAGGGATACGATGCTCTTTAAGAAATTAGCTTCTCCGCTAACGAGGGCCTTTCTCGTGAAATTATATCGATGCAGGCAAACGCTGGAAGATTTGCCCAGCCGCTTCTTGACCTTTCCAATTTATACAGAGACGTTTAAGGTGCCCAATCTTGTGTGGAAGGGATATGCGTGGATTCTGTTGGAACAAATGGCTTTTTCAGGAGACGTCGAGATGATGGATTTTGTAAAGCGAGTGGAAGAAGTTTGGCGCCCGCTCATGCGTCCTGTTCCAAATCCTCAAAGTCAGATGGAGGCGTGCCTCTGGGAGCTATTAGATGAGCTTTTAGCCGATAAAAGAATAAGGCTAGGGTATCCAAAATCAAAAATGAACCGTTTGCAAAGCAAGGGTGATTTTGGTAAAATATTACTGAGTGTAGAGGGATGAATAGGCAAATAGAGATAATTATGGTAACTGTATATCCAATTATTTAATCCTTTCAACTATACTTGCACAAGGCATTTATAGGCATAATTATTTGATGAAGATTTGTCATCATCCTCCTATCTGGGGCTGTGGAAAAACCATGGCCCCTTCCTAGTTTGCTAGGGCAATATCAGGGCACGTATCGTGCAAGGAAAGGAAGTTTTTCATGAAATATGCAGAAGAAGGATTACAATATCATATTCACACACGTAAAGGCGATGTAGGTCGTTATGTGATTTTACCAGGGGACCCAAAACGTTGTGCAAAAATCGCAGAACATTTTGAAGATGCAAAACTAATTGCAGATAACCGCGAGTATGTGACATACACAGGATACTTAGATGGAGAAAAAGTCAGTGTGACATCAACAGGGATTGGTGGACCATCTGCTGCGATCGCGCTTGAAGAATTAGTACGCAGTGGTGCCGATACTTTTGTCCGTGTTGGAACATGTGGCGGAATTGATATCGAAGTTAAAGGTGGCGATATCGTGATTGCGACAGGTGCGATTCGTACAGAAGGAACAACACGTGAGTACGCTCCAATCGAATTCCCAGCGATTGCAAACTATGATGTAGTAACGGCACTTTTAAATGCTGGTAAGAGCTTAGGTTACACAACACATGCAGGCGTTGTTCAATGTAAAGATTCATTCTATGGACAACATGAACCACAAGTAATGCCAGTAAGCTATGACTTACAAAACAAATGGGAAGCTTGGAAACGCCTAGGCGTGAAGGCTTCTGAAATGGAATCAGCAGCGTTATTCGTAGTGGCTAGCCATTTAGGAGTTCGCGTTGGATCTACTTTCCTAGTAGTAGGGAACCAAGA
>CAJZJI010000048.1 GCA_916049935.1 uncultured Streptococcus sp.
CAGGCTTACTTACAAGCTCTAAAATCGCTTCTTGAACACGGTTAACGTCTTGATATTCATCTACCATGACTTCTTTAAAGTGATTTTGATAATATTCTGAAGCAATCTTTTGACCATTTGAATCTAATTTTGTCAAAATTCTCAAAGTATCATGTTCTAAATCCGAGAAATCAAGCTTATTTAACTGGTGTTTTTCATCTTGGAATCGGTCATAAAACATCACTGCAATATCCGAGAGCTTCGCTAAAATACGATTTACTTTCGTCATTTGCTGCAACTGAACTTCTGGAGAAATCGCAAAGTAATCTTCTTTGATTTTTTGGAAGTCTTTTTTCAAGCTTTCGCGAATTACTTTAATCTCATCTAAGCTTTCTTTAACAGCCTCATCCACTTTAGCTGTAGACCAGTTCTTGAATTTTCGACCTTCAAATGTTTGATACGCAAAGACATAAGACTCCTCTTGGATATGCACCAGAACCGTTTTTACAAAGTCTAAATCATCTTCTAAAACCGCTTGATGCTTCGGAGCTCCAAGAAGTTCGATCTCTTTAAGAAGTTGATCGTATTGAGTAACAAGGTAACTTAACTCTTCGATTAATGCTGGTTTGACATAAGTTTTAACGAAAGGTGTTGAAGCATAATCACTTCCAACTGCATAGTTCTCGGTTAAATTGGATAACCATGTTTTAGGTTCTCTTTTTGAACGAGAATATTGATATAAACGGTAAACAGTATTGGTAATGCCATCGTCTGAACGGTCGTTTGAGAACGTGGAAAATACTTCTTCGTATTCAGGATGTTCAAGAAGCTCCTCTTCTAGAGTTCTCCAGACCTTTTCTTGCAATAGTTGCCCTTCGATTTCATCCATCATCGTAAAGACTGGATCAATCCCTGCTAAATAGAAATATCGACGAATTACTTTCATACAAAAACTATGGATTGTTGAAATCATGGCTGATGGAATGAGTTGCAATTGTTTCGCAAAACGTTGTTGAAGAACTTGATCTGTAGATTTTTCAATTGACTCTTCTAATTTTTTTCGAAGACGTTCTTTCATTTCCTTTGCTGCAAGTTCTGTAAATGTCACTACTAGCAATTCATTAATGTCGATACCCTCTTGAATATGCATCAAAATACGTTCTACAAGAACTTTTGTTTTCCCTGAACCAGCTGAGGCAGAAACAAGAAGATTGTTCTCACGAGTAGCTATTGCTTTCCATTGATCAGGGGTTGCTTGTAATCCTTCTGGTTTCTCTGGAATCATTCTTCTGTCTCTCCTTTCTTCTCTTGTAATTCCTCTTGAATAAATATAATCCCCTCTTCTTTTTCAAATTTAGGAAGAGTACGATATCTATTTTCTGGATTTGTAGCATCGAACTGTGCAATGCTGCTAAATTTACCGGATACAGAATCCGCATATTGCTTAAAGTCTTCATATGGAGCTAGTGTGATATCCCCAGATAAAATACCTTGACCTGCTTCTTGAATCTTTTCCCATACGAAATCTTTGAATAACTTCAATTCTTCTGTTGTATACACACCATTTTTATAGATTGCACTAATGCCACCATCTTTTTTCAGGGCAACATTCAAGACGTTCGATGTACTCGTCTCAACAAGTTCCGGATTAAGTCTAGCAATTTCATCAGAGTTGATTAATCCACGATGTTTAAAGGCTTTAGTCCATTCTTGCATAAACTTATCTTCCGTTGGCACTTCTTTAATGCTGAATTTTGGATTATGGACATGGATATAGCTTGCCTCGAGTGGCGTTGGAATTACGCCTTTTTCACTGCGAATAATTTCTTCAGATACTTTCAAATACGTTAATAGTTGGATTTGAACGCCTGCAATGAGTTTTGCGATCTCGAATTTTTGTTCAGAAGATTTATAGTCAATAATCCCGTTATAAATTCCGTTATCTGACTGTAGTAAGTCAATACGGTCAATCTTCCCACGCAGATGAATTGATTGATTTTTACCAATTGGGATATGAATTGGATAGTTACCAGAAGTCCCGAATACCACTTCGGTCATCCACGGTTTAGTCTCAAGCGCTAAGGCTTGTTTTTGGAGCGCATTCGTCGTTTGCATTAGAGTTTGGTGTAACAATCCTTGGACGAAGTTTAAACGTCTAGAAGAGCCTAAAATCGTAAATTTCGGATTATCTTTCATTCGATTGAAGATGTCTTTTTCAACAGCCAACTTTTTCTCTACCGTTAAGTCTCTTAAAGATAATCCAAGAGCATTCAATTCTTTTATTAACTGATCGAAGAATTCATGGAAGTATTCTCCTGTATTGGCTGGAGAAAGCTCGAATTCTTGGCGTTCTTTCAGTCTTAATCCGTATTGTAAGAAATGACTAAATGGATCCTTATAGTAAGTTTCAATTTGAGACGTTGATAAATTCAATTGATTTCCATAAAGCTCTTGCGCAAGAGAAAGTGGTAATTTACTTGCTACATTTAATCTAAAGACAGATGCTAGTAACGCACGATAGTTAGCGCTGAATGCAGCGTCAGCTTTTAGTAGGTGAGGAATTAATTTCCATAAGAAATCAATTTCATCTTTTTCTTTGAACTTGTTCTCTCTCATCTTCAATAGAAGCGTGGTAAAGAGTTCAAATGGAACTACGAAATCTCCTTGTTCTAAACGTTTTTGTCGGTTTAGTGACCCATCGATTTCTTCAATTTCAAACTGTTTTAGTAATCGTTGAACAAAATTTGAAACGAGTTGTTCCTTACCATCTTTTGAAATCGCACAAGATAGATAAAGATGCTCTGTTGCGCTCATGAGTAATTGATAGAACACGAATGGTTCAACGGATTGTAATTGGCCTGTTGTAGGCGCTAAGAAACGTCCACTATCAAGTTGGTTTGAGAATAGTTCACGTTCATCGTCCGTTAGTAGTCCCGTTTCATCAATATTACGTGGCATTACACCTTGCGTAAGTCCCACTGCAAAAGTAATTTTCTTAGGTGAATAACGAACAGAATCCATTCCAGTAATCGTTAATTCATCTAATGTAGATGGTGCTAAATTATAGTGAGTTTGTTCAAATCCTGTATGAAGTAACATCATAAAGGTTTCCCACTCAAAGGATTTTTCTCCGAAAATATAGATATATTCATCTAATAAACGGATAAATTCAGACCAAACTTGTTCTTGACGTCTTGCTGTTTCGACGTCTCCTTCTTCAGCAGCAACATCTCTCCAGTAAATGACCGATTGATTTAATCCTATAGCCGTCAATAATTGATACAGTACAGTAACTGCTTCAGTCGTTGTAGCTGCTTGTTCTAGTTTCTTGAATGCTGGTAGTAATACGCTTGTTAATTCATCTCTAAGTTCTTGCGCTTTCAAAAGAATTTGAGTATTTTTATCCGTCACCTCAACTGTAGAATCTTCATCAATAGAGTCTTCCACATAGACCCAAGGTTTTCCATTCGTCCATTGATAGCCTTCGTAACCATTAGCAAGAATAACTGTTTCGGTTTCATCTAATTGTTGTCTAAAGGCTTGTAATTGGTCCTTAAGAGGCGTTTCTTCATCCTTATGCCACAAGACATATTCGCTACGAAGAAGACTCATAATATCGGCATAACGCCAATCGTATTGCCAAATATTATAGAGTGCATCCAGAACTTGAATAATTGGATGATGCTCCATTGAGTCGGATAAATCGATAAAACCAGGAATATCATATTGTTTTAAAAGAGATTCCAGGAATAAATGATTCTCTTCTAAATTACGCCCCAAAATTTGAATGTCTTTATAGCGAACTTCACCCTCTTGTACCATTCTCTTAATTTGGGCAAATGTCTCTTGATACTCTTCTCTTTCATCTGTGTACTTAGTAAAAGTGATTTTTTGTAGTGGAAGTTTATCTTTGGCTGGTGTCTTCACTTTTGGAAGTCCACCATTCGTTTCAAGCCAGAATTTTTCAACCTCTTTAAATTCATCATCAAAAAGAGAATCACTTTCTTCCCATTCGATGATGCGAGCTAAGTCCTCTCCTCTATTCACCCATCTTGAGAGTCTTTCTAAGAGGAGTCTGTTTGAAGTGAATAATGAATCCCCTGCTTCGTATTTAGCGGTATGGACTCCATATGTCGTTAACGTTGCGTGAAATTCAACGGTTGCCCCACTTCCTACTAAGGATTCAATCACTTCCATTTCAGCCTTCGTTAAAGTGACAATTTCGTCGATTGCGATAAAGGTATTGGTTAAATCTTTAGTTGCAATCACGCTACATAACTGCGCATAGCTTTCTTCTTGATGAACGAAATCTTCTTTTAGTGCTTGTGTAAAGTAACGATAAATAATCCCAAATTCTTTTAATCGTTGCTCATTTTCTGAAGGCGTGGAAGCTTCAAAAAAGCTAGAGAAATCCTCAACTTCAATTCCTCCGGTTTGGAATTCATTCATTACTTTGCTTAATTGTTCAATGAATCCTTTATGACGAGCTTCGCTTTTAAAGAGTATCAGTTCATCCGAATGTTCTTCTAAAATTGATTTCAAAAGCATTGTTATTCCGACTTTTGAGATGGATGTCTTCTCTGTAATGGCTTCGTTTCTAAGTAAATACCATAATAAACGTTTAAAACTATATACTTGAAGTCTTGTAGAAGCGTAGCTACGAGACGATGAATCTGTTAATAATTCTCCGACTTGTCGAATCATTTCCATTTCGGCAGTAAACTTAATATGATCAGGTACAATATAATAAACTTGATGTACTTCATCTTGTTTGAGCCACTGCGCAAAACGGTGGGCAATCTTCTTTGATTTATTAACGGATTTCTTTGAAATAACAGCATTAAATCCCATTGATGCATCCTCCTTTTTAAGTCTTCTCTAGTATACCATGAAATCTGGAAAAAGCGCTTTAAAAATTGAAATAAAAAAACACTTTTAGCAGTTTCCTACTAAAAGTGTACATTTCTTTTATAGTTAAAATTATCCCACTAATTTTTCTAAAAGATCAGGACGGAATCCGAAGAATGGTTCTACGCCATCAGCTACGATAACAGGTAATGATTGGAAACCCAATTCCTTCACTTCTGCTAAAGCTTCTTCTGACTCGAAAACATCTTTTACTGTGAATTCCACGTTGTTATTTTCGAAAAATTGTTTTGTAAAATTGCATTGCATGCAATTTGGTTTTGAATAAAGAATAATATTGCGATTTGACATATTACTTCTCCCCTTTTTATTTTTTTCTGACAGAAGATATCATACATCATTTTGAATCAAAATACAATATATAGTTCTTATGAAAATGCATTTTCATTTTGTGACACAATATATAGATGCGACGGATTACTTATAAACGCTGGTATCAAAGCCTTTGTTAGTCACGTAACCGTCTTTTTCCCAAATATTTTTCTTACGTTTTTTTGCTTTCTTTTCAATTTCTTGGAATTGTTTTAACAGGCTCGTGTTTGGTTCGTAGGCATAGCCAACTCTGGCAAGCCCCTCTTCAATTAAAATATCTTGAAGTAATTTGCCATCGACATACACATACATTAATGCACGATTATACTTATCCGCATGATCCCCGACATCGAAACTTCCTTCGATTTTCTTCGCGTTTGTTAATAGTTCTTCAGTACGTTTCTTCGCTTCATCCGCAAATGGTTGAGCTTCTTTACCCTCTTTTGCTGTTTCGGGAGCATCTACAATGAGTAGACGCACTTTAAATTCTTTCCCTTCATAACTGAGGTGGAATGTATCTCCGTCTGCTCCGTATACATATTTAAAAGGATATTTTTTCATGCTCTCAAAGTAATCAAAATTCGTTCCCGTAAATGAGGAATTAGAAGCATTTTGAGACGTTTTCGATGAAGAATGAGTATTTGACTTATTCGTTGCCTTTTGCTCTCCAAAAGCCTTGTAAAGAGCAAATACAACCACAATTATTATTGAAATAATGGTACTAATCATTTTCCATTGTTTTTGGGTCATTTTGTTCCTCCCTAATAAATAAAAAAGAGGCAAGAGCCCCTTTTCTATTCAAATTAAACTTCTAAAAGTTCTTTTTCTTTGTTTGCTGCTAATTTGTCGATGTTTTTAACACTGTCATCCGTAACTTTTTGGATGTCTTTTTCAAGTGTGTGTAATTCATCTTCAGTAATTTCTTTTGCTTTTTCAGCTTTTTTCGCTTGGTCAATCGCATCACGACGAATATTACGTACGCTTACTTTTGCACTCTCAGCTTCTTTACCTA
>CAJZJI010000049.1 GCA_916049935.1 uncultured Streptococcus sp.
CCGATCTTAAAACGAAACGGGCATCTTCGGGTTCTCGTTTTTTTATATCGTTTTCCTAAATTTCACAGAGGTTTTATTGTATTTTTCCAGAGAATAGGATAGATTATAAGTGAGAGAATTGAAACCGTATACAAAGGTTACTTCATAAAAGTAGGGTTAGGAGGATGGTTATGAGTTTTCCATTTCGTGAAGATCCAAATACGGCAACGATCCTGTGCAAGCATATTGCAAGAGGAGAAAAGCCGATTTTATATGTAAGTCATGATGAGGACGATGGCATGTGGCAGTTTCTATGCAACGAGGATCATACTATTGAGGACTTGATGCTAGTGACTTTGAAACAAGCCTATGAGCTCGATCCGTCTATCGGGGAAATCAATGACTTACCTCTAGGAAAAGAGGCTTGGAGGGAAAATCCGCAAATGCCGTGGAGAACTTAAAGTTGAGGATGAATCGCTGGGTAATCGTAGAAAACGACAGTGAAAGGACGAAAAGAATGAAGAATATTTCAAAAACAGTAAAATTAGGACTTTGTGCAGCCGTACTGATTGGCTTAGCAGGATGCGCTAAGACTCAAAAAGAAACGACGACACAGGTAGCTCCAGAGACGACAACCGTAGCGGCACAGACTCAGGAAGCGCCGCAATGGGTTGCGACCTATACCAATATCAGCAATCCTTCAAGCGTTGAAGAATTGAAGGCGTTGTTGTCTGCGTACTTGGATAAAGAAAGTGTGGAGAAGTTCTTCGATTTCGTGAATGATTATAATGAGATTGTCGGTGAAACGGGCTTGCAAGGGGATTTTGCGTCGTTTACAAAAACGGAGTATGACGTTGAGAAAATCAGTTCGCTTTGGACTGCAAAATACGGCGATTTTGTTGGAACGAACTGCCGCATCAATACGTATGCGTTGTTGAAGAATAAGATTGCGATTCCGAAGATTGCTGCGGATAGCGAGCTCTTATTTATCGATAATGATGCGATTGACAAGGGACATCTCTTTAGTGCGGATGAAAAAGAAGACTTGAATCGTTTGTTCTCGCGTGTGGAAACGGAAGCCACCACAGACGTGAAGACGCATGCGAAGAAGATGGAACAGTTCCTATCGCAATTTACTTTTGACGAGAATGCGCGTATGCTCTCGGTCGTGATTCACGATAATTTGGACGGGGAATCGCTCTTTATCGGCCACGTGGGCGTCTTAGTGCCAACGGGGGACGGGTTCCTCTTTGTCGAAAAACTGACTTTCGAGGAGCCATACCAAGCGATTAAATTCAAGACGAAAGAAGATGTCTACAAATATCTTGAAACGAAATATCAAGACTATACCGGAGAAGGTTTAGCAAAACCGTTCATTATGGATAACAATAAATGGGTAGAAATGAAGTAAAAATATGTTGTTCGTCTTGAACATAGAATCTGGAAGTGACGAGGGAGGGTGAAAAGATGACTTCTAGCAAGGAATATTTAGCCTATATTTTAGAACAATTATCAGAATTAGAGGATATCCGCTATCGAGCAATGATGGGGGGATATATTTTGTATTACCGGGAAAAGGTTGTCGGTGGTATTTATGATGATTGATTCCTAATCAAAAATGTGACATCTGCAAGAGAACGCATGCATGACGCTTCATTGGAACGTCCATATGAAGGGGCAAAAGAAATGCTTCTGGTGGAAAATATAGAAGATAAGGTGTTCTTAAGGGATTTGTTTAATACTATCTATGACGAACTGCCGGCTCCTAAACCCAAGAAAAAGAAATGATGGCTGGAGGAGGTTGCCAAGTGGTGGACGATTTGCCGGCAGTCCTCTGAATCCATAAAGTAACGATAACACCTGTAGTAGTTTCAAAATGCTACAGGTGTTTTTGATTTACTCGAAAAAATAGTTGAATGGGAATATAAACTTCTTCCGTTATTTGCTATAATAACGGTACAGTTTAAGTAGAATTTTGAAACCGAAAACAAACGACAAATCGCATTAGCGCGATACTTTTTAAAGAAAGTAGGACACTAAAGATGAACATGAGTATTAGAAAAATTATAGATAAAAAGGAAAAAGAATTGATTTCAAAAGAAGTTTTATATGATCTTCCAGAATGGTTTGGAATGCCAGAAAGTACGCAGGAATATGTCGATGATGCGATGGACAAACCGTTTCTAGCTTGTTTTGTAGAGGATAAGCTCGCAGGATATGTTGTGTTGAATGCTACGAGTGAGGATTGTGCAGATATTTTTGTAATGGGAGTCAAAAAGGAATTTCACCGCCAAGGAATCGGCCAAAAATTGAATGAGGCGTATGAGCAACTAGCTCGGAGTTTAGGATACACTTATTCCCAAGTGAAGACTGTGAAAATGGGACATTACGAACAGTATGATCGCACGAATCTTTTTTATAAGGCGATGGGGTATAAGGAGTTAGAATGCTTCCCGACATTATGGGATGAATGGAATCCGTGCCAAATCTATATTAAATATTTAGGGGGATGAAGCGGAAGATTACTACAGAAAATAGGAAACAGAGGAGAGTTTGATGAAAGTAAAGAAGATAGGAATCGTTAGCTTATCCAGCGGAATAATGGGAGAGAACTTCATTCAACATGAACTCAATCTTGGAAAGAAACGATTAGAAGAATATGGGATAGAAGTTGTGTTTTTACCTCATGCATTAAAGGGGCTAGAATTTATAAAGCAACATCCCGAATGTAGAGCGCAAGACTTGCTAGATGCATTTCAAGATGACTCGATTGATATGATTTTAACTGCGATTGGCGGGGATGATACTTATCGCCTACTCCCTTACTTATTTGAACAGGACGCACTTAAAAAGGTTGCTAAACAGAAGATTTTTTTAGGTTTTTCAGATACAACAATGAATCATTTAATGTTACATAAAGTTGGCATTCAAAGCTTTTATGGGCAGGCTTTTTTACCGGATGTATGTGAACTTTCAACGGAAATGCTCCCATATACGAAATCGTATTTTGAGGAATTACTGACAACGGGAAGAATTAAAGAAATTCGCCCAAGTGAGATTTGGTATCAGGAGAGAAAAGATTTTAGTGAAAAAGGATTAGGCGTTTCGACGCCAAGTTTTCCAAATCAAGGGTTTGAATTATTAAAAGGAAATGCCCAGTTTAGCGGGCCGATTCTAGGAGGATGCTTAGAATCAATGTATGATTGTTTCGATTCTTCAAGATATGCCGATTCTGTACAGCTTACTCAGAAATATAAGCTATTTCCAACGCTTGAAGACTGGAGTGGGAAAATTCTGTTGCTGGAAACAAGCGAGGAACTACCAAGTGTTGAGTTGTATAGAAAGATGATTCAAGCTTTAAAACAGTATGGAATCTTTGATGTAGTTTCTGGTATCTTGGTTGGTAAACCTCAAAATGAAATTCATTATGAAGAATACAAAGCAGTACTATTAGAGGAGTTAACGGACAAAGAGGTCTCTATTGTTTACAATATTAATGTTGGACATGCGACACCACGCTGTATTGTTCCTTTTGGAGTACATGCCCAAGTTGATGTAGATGCACAAGTAATCCGCTTTGATTATAATAACTAGGGTAGAGATTAGAGATTAGAAAAGAGGATCAGAGATGGATATAAAAGATTTCACAGAAAGAGAACAAGAACAAATTAAAAGAGGATTGAGCACAGCGGTGTTGACGGACAAAGAAGCGGCTAAGAAAATTTTAGCGCTAGTGCCGGAAGAATGGATTAAGGCAATTCCGTTCTTAGTTAGAGGCCATGCGACAACAAAAACTGTTCAACGTATCGCAAAAGAAAATCCTGAACTTTACGCAGTCGCAAAACAAGAAGGAGAACTTCCTGAAAAAGAACGCGAAGAATTGCGTGAAATCATCACTGGAATTTTCCAACAAAAAATGAACAAACATAATATTAAATAATGACAGTGCCATGCACGAATTTGTGCATGGCACTTTGTTTTTTCGCTGGAATACGATACAGTAGGAAGTGAGAGAAAATGAAGTAGGAGAAAGGGAGTAAGAAAATGGAAAGAATTGAACCAGTAGAATTTCAAGCGTTGCATCAAAAAGAGGACATCACGATTCTAGACGTTCGTGAAGTGGATGAATTCCAAGCAGGACATATCGAAGGTGCTGTGAATGTGCCGCTTAGTACGTTAGATAAAGGATACGAGCAACTGGATGCGTCTAAACGCTATTATGTGATTTGCCAAGGCGGGATGCGCTCGGAGCGTGCCTGCCAGTTCTTGGAGACAAAAGGGTTTGATGTGGTAAACGTTGAAGGGGGAATGAATCAGTGGAAAGCTTAAAGCAAACGACCGAGGTGCAACTAGTTCCTTTTAACAAAAGTTTCCTTGAAACGATTTGGAAGATTGGTTTTTCAACCGAGAAACCAGCGTGGACGAAGTTTAACGCGCCGTATTTTAATGACTATCGCAAGTTTGATGATGCGAAAAGTTTTGGAGCAAGCCCGATTGCGGACTTTTTAATGAGCGAAGATTGCAGATGTATTGTAGTTGACGGTCAGCCTGTTGGGATGGTTTCAAAATCATGGGTGGACGAAGCAACACGATGGCTAGAAATCGGGATTGTGATTTATGACGACCAGTTATGGAGCCGAGGGGTTGCGACTACCGCGCTAACGAAGTGGGTGGATGCCATTTTCCACGAAACTGATGCGCTTGAACATATTGGCATGACGACTTGGAGTGGAAATGGTGCGATGATGGCCGTTGCCGAGAAATTAGGGTTCCTAAAAGAGGGGCAAATCCGTAAAGTCCGTTACTATCAAGGACAGTATTATGACAGCGTGAAGTATGGAATTTTACGCGAAGAGTGGGCTACAAGAGCATAAGGATAAAGAAAGAGACTAATCCATGTGTGATTAGTCTCTTTTAGTATGTGAATGATTATTTTCCTGGAGTTTTTGGATCTAAGCCAAATGATTGTTCAAAGAAAGGTCTTAAAGTATTGATTGTATCTGCTGTACCTTCGAGTGCGACATCATATACTTTCTCGCCTTTTTGGAAGACCCATTCGTACATATATTTTCCGTCAGTAAATACTACTTTCATTAAGAAAGCTTGCTCTCCAGCAAATTTTGCTTTTACTCCCTGAATTTGCTTCACTTCTTTGTTATTCTCCCAGTTATTATACAAACGGTTGGCAAGTAATTCTGCACCGAATTTCTCATCATCT
This sequence comes from uncultured Streptococcus sp., assembly GCA_916049935.1. GTDB lineage: Bacteria > Bacillota > Bacilli > Lactobacillales > Aerococcaceae > Granulicatella. Next base: position 5,198 of record CAJZJI010000049.1, read on the forward strand.
TTTAGTTTAACGGAATCTTTAGTGTACGCGTTCATTGATAAAATATTGTATTTATCTGGTGAAGAAAATTGGAATTGAGAACCAGTGTTTTTATCTTGGTATGTTGCCCAGTCTTTAGGGACGTTAATATAACCAGATTCTTCACGGCCAACACGTTGAGTATCTTCAAATGATACTTTTTTTTCTGTAGAAGAAGCGCTGGCAGTAGTTGTTGGAGCAGTTGTCGTTGGTGCAGCTGTAGTTACTTCAGTTGTTGGCGCAGCTGCTGGTTCCGCTGTTTTCTTTTCTCCGTTTCCGCAAGCCGCTACCATTAAAGCGGATAGAAGCGTCACAGAGGTTAATAAAATTTTGTTTTTCAAATTGTTTTTCTCCTTGATTAGGTTAATACCTGGTTTTTATATTATTGTCCAGGAGTTTTTGCATTTAAGCCCCAAGATTGTTCAAAAACTGGTCTTAACGATTTAACCATGTCTTCTGTACCTTCGATTGAGACTACGTAAACGATATCCCCTTTTTGGAGAATCCATTCGAACATAGTTTTACCATCGGAGAATGTTGCTTTTATTAAGTAAGCTTTTTCTCCCGCAAAATCAGCTTTCACGCCTTGAACACTAGTTTGTTCTTTATCATTTTTCACGCCATTGAGCAAACGATTTGCAATTAATTCTGCGCCAAACGTTTCACCATCATTAAGTTTAACTTTATCTTTAGAATAAGACTCTAGATACATAATATTATATTGATCTGGTGACGAATAATAGAAGTTATCAGGGTTGTTTGAGGCTTTGAATACTACCCAGTCTTTAGGGACGTTGACATAGCCAATATTATCTTTCCCAACACGTTTTGTGTCTTCAAGTGATACTTTTTTTGTCTCTGAAGAAGTCCCAGGAGTTGTTGTTTTAGCAGTAGTCGTTTGAGTAGTAGTTGTTGGTGCAGCTGTAGTTTCTTTAGCGACTTCAGTTGTTGGTGCAGCAGCAGGTTCCGCTGTTTTCTTTTCTCCGTTTCCGCA
>CAJZJI010000050.1 GCA_916049935.1 uncultured Streptococcus sp.
GATCCTGAAAAAGTAAAACAATGGTTACCAGTTGATTTATATATTGGTGGTGCAGAGCATGCCGTTCTTCACTTACTATATGCTCGTTTCTGGTATAAAGTGTTATACGATTTAGGCGTTGTTCCAAACAAAGAACCATTCCAAAAATTATTTAATCAAGGAATGATTCTTGGTGAAGGTAACGAGAAAATGTCTAAATCAAAAGGGAATGTTGTAAACCCTGACGATGTTGTTCGCGAATATGGTGCGGATACATTACGTGTTTATGAAATGTTCATGGGACCACTTGACGCATCGATTGCTTGGAGTGAAAAAGGACTTGAGGGTAGCCGTAAGTTCTTAGACCGCTTCTGGAGATTGATGATTGACGACAATGGTAAGATGCGTGACCGTATCACAAAACTAAATGATGGTAAATTGGATAAAGTGTACCATCAAACAGTGAAGAAAGTGACAGAAGACTACGAAGAGTTGCATTTCAACACTGCAATTTCTCAAATGATGATTTTCGTCAACGAAGCTTACAAAGCAGATGCTTTACCATTCGAATATATGAAAGGTCTTGTACAGTTGATTGCACCATTAGCCCCACATATGGCTGAAGAAATCTGGAGTAAATTCGGATTCACAGAATCAATTAGCTACGAACCATGGCCAACTTACGATGAATCTAAATTAGTAGAAGACGAAGTAGAAGTGATTTTCCAAGTCAATGGAAAAATTAAAGCACGCGTAATGGTTCCAACAAACGCTGACGCTGCAACTCTTGAAGCGCTTGCCAAAGAGCATGATTCAGTGAAATTTGCAATCGAAGGAAAAACAATCCGCAAAGTGATCGCTGTTCCAGGACGTTTAGTAAACATCGTTGCGAACTAATGGAATTTGAAAGGATAGTAGAATGATTTATTTTGATAATGCAGCAACAACGAAAATTTATGATGATGCATTAACGAGCTATGTTCAAGTTAGCCAAAAGTTCTTCGGAAATCCATCGAGCTTACACCAATTAGGAGTCGATGCCTTTCAAGTGTTGACCAAAGCTAGAGCACAAGTAGCTAGTTTATTATCAGTTCAACCTGAGGAGATTTTCTTCACCTCAGGCGGAACTGAATCGAATAACTGGGCGATTAAAGGAACAGCTCTAGAAAAATCTGTATTTGGGAAGCATATCATTACAACAAAGATTGAACATCCTTCAGTCATTCAAACGTGTAAGCAATTAGAACGATTTGGGTTTGAAGTAACGTACTTAGATGTCGATTCTAATGGGATTGTAAATGTAGACCAATTAAAAGAGAGCCTTCGTAAAGATACGATTCTAGTAAGTGTGATGGCTGTTAATAATGAAGTTGGAGCAGTTCAACCGATTGCTGAAATTGCTAAAGTACTTGAGGAATATCCATCGATTCACTTTCATGTGGACGCTGTTCAGGCAGTGGAACGCGCAAGTCAGCTCCTTGCCATTGGACGTATTGACTTATTGAGCCTTTCTGCACATAAATTCCATGGACCACGAGGCGTTGGGATTATGTATAAGAAATTTGGACGTAAGATTCAAGCGCTCTTAACAGGTGGCGGACAAGAAAAAGGGGAACGTAGTACAACGGAAAACCTTCCAGGAATTGTAGCTACAACAAAAGCTCTGCGAATGGCTTTAGAAGAAGAGTCAGTTACGGGGGAACTTCGTAGTCAATTATGGAAAGAGTTAGCAACAAAATCTGAAATTCGCATCTTCTCGCCGGAAGATGGAGCAAGTCATGTATTATGCTTTGCCATTAAAGGCGTTCGTGGAGAAGTGGTTGTTCATGCTTTTGAAAATCATGGCATTTATATTTCTACGACTTCTGCTTGTTCAAGTAAAAAAGTAGATTCATCAAGCACTCTTTATGCGATGGATGTTCCAACTGAATGGGCAACAGGTGCCGTTCGTGTAAGCTTCTCAAACGACAACACAAAAGAAGAAGTCGAACAGTTTATCAATGTTCTGCATCAGTTAATGAAACAATTTTCGTTTTTAAAATAAAAGGAGGAAACCTTTGAAAACTAGAATTTTGATTCGCTATGGTGAACTTTCTACAAAGGGTAGAAACAAAAAAATGTTCACTCAAAAATTAGCGTCAAATATTAAAAAAGCCTTAGTAGACTTTCCTCAGGTAAAGGTGATTCCTGATTATGACTTTATGTATTTAGATTTACATGAAGCGCCTGAAGAAGCAGTCATCGAAAAGGTAAAACCAATTTTTGGGATTCAATCTATTTCGCCAGTATATATTGTTGAAAAAGATATGGAAGTGGCTAAAAAAGTTGTTCTCGACTTATTAAGCCAAGAAGATCTTGAAGGAAAAACATTTAAGATTATGACAAGACGATCGGATCACACATTCGAGATGGATACGAATCAAATCAACTTGTTTTTAGGGGATGCTGTTCTTGAAGCATTTCCAGACATCAAGGTTCAATTAAAACAACCAGATATTACGGTACGTATTGATGTGCGACGTGAACACTTAATGGTGAGTCTGAAGACAATCCAAGGGGCAGGAGGACTTCCTGTTGGAACAAGTGGTCGTGTGATGCTGATGCTATCTGGCGGGATTGATTCGCCGGTAGCAGGATATCTTGCGATGAAACGTGGAATGGAAATTCAATGCGTGCACTTTGCAAGCCCACCGTATACTAGCCCACAAGCGTTAGAGAAAACAAAACTCTTAGCAGCTAAAATTGCTCGGTTTGGTGGAAGTATTCAATTCTTAACGGTACCTTTTTCAAGAATTCAAGAGGAAATCAAGAAGAGTGTGCCGGAAGCGTATTTAATGACAATTATGCGTCGTTTCATGCTTCGTATTACGGATCAACTTAGAGAAAATGCACGTGCTCTTGCGATTGCCAATGGGGAATCAGTGGGGCAAGTGGCTTCTCAAACATTAGATAGCATGGTGGCGATTAATGATGTTACAAATACACCAATTATTCGTCCAGTAGCTACAATGGATAAACTCGATATTATTAAAGTAGCTGAAGAAATTGATACATTCGAGTTATCGATTCAACCGTTTGAGGATTGTTGTACGGTGTTTGCACCGCCAAGTCCAAAGACAAAACCGAAACTGGAGAAGGCTCGCCAATATGAAGCACGTCTTGATGTGGAAGGGTTAATTAAAGAGGCTGTAGAGGGGACAGTGATTGAAGAAATTACTGCAAACTATACAACTCCAGTAGAAACAGCAAGTCAAGAGATTGACGATTTATTTTAAGATAAAAAGAAGCGATGCTATTCCGTTTGGAGTAGCATCGCTTTTTGTTGTTTTATTGGAAGTATTCTTTAAGAGCATTTGCAATACTTTTTGCGATGTTTTGTTGATATTCTTCAGAAGAAATCACTTTGTTATCGCCTTGGTTATTTAAGTATCCAAGTTCTAAAAGAATCGATGGACGAGCATTATCACGAAGAACCATGAAGTTTTGGAATCTGCTTCCTTGGTTTTTTAATGGTAGGTTTCGAGATAAATATTTATTCACTGTCTGACTGAGACTTTCGCTCTTATCACTATAGTAGTAGGCTGTTGTTCCACTTGCGCTATCATCTTCAGACGAGTCGAAGTGAATACTAATAAATGCATTTGCATTATTTTTATTACTAATTTCAGCACGTTCAGCAAGTGAAACAGAAGTGTCGCTTGTTCTAGTTAAGATAACTTTTGCTCCCATTGCTTCGAGTTCTTTCTTCACAAGTAGAGCAGTTGTTAATGTATGGTCTGCTTCGTGTTTTTCACTGAAGTTTACAACAGCACCTGGATCTTCACCACCGTGCCCTGGATCGATGACAATTGTTGCATTCTTAATCCCTTGAGGAATCGTTTCATCCGTTTCGATTCCAGCAAAGTTTGTAGTTACTAGCCAGTAAGGAATATATCCGTATTTTCCATTACCAACAGATACTTTATAAAAATCGCCTTCGCGGTCTTCATACACAAATTGTGTTCCTTTATCTACCGTACCGATTAATTCGGAAGTGACGTTGGAAGCTGAGTAAATAGGTGTTTCTTTTAGTTTTGTAACAAACATCTTATTCGAGTCAATGGTTGTTGGAAGACCAGCTTGTTTGTTGAGAATTTCTTGAATCAATTCAATCGCGTAGTTTGTAGAGTCGCTATCCACATAACCTTCTTTATCAAAGTAACGAACTTTTAAGACTTTATCGTTCAATTCTTCAATGAGGTAGAAGAGTTCACCATTAGGAATTGATAAGAGAACTTTCGAATTTTCATCCTGTGTTTCGCGTAATTTCAATCCGCCAGAAGCATATCCTTTCATCATCGTAGTAAGAAGGATATCTTTATCCTCGATATAGGCTACTTGATCGTCATATTGAACTTGAATCCAACCGTTATCGAGTTTATGCAAGGCCAGCAAGTATTGGTTTTTCGTAATTTCACCAACTGGAATGCCTTTAGCATCCATCGTATGGTATACCTTTAACGCCTTATCGCTTGTATTGACTGCGAATTCTACAATTTTATTTTTAACCACTGTAGATGTTTGAGTAGCCGTATTGCCACTATTCGTATCCGTATTTGCTTGGTGCGTATTTGCTTGCGGTTTTATTGTTGAACTTTCACTTACTAATGGATATGCGATGATCCACAGAAGTAGAAGAGAAACAAGAAAGCCCAGCAGTTGCTGTATATTTTTCTTCTTAAAGAATTTCAGTAATGAATCCATAAGGGCTCCTTTTTATTTGTATATTTCCTCCTTATTATACCAATAAAAGCGCTATTTGTGTATAAAAAATAGCTTACAGCTTGATTGCAGAAGAATTATTTTAGTAAAATAATAGAGAATAATGAAATATTTGGAGGATGATTATGTTAATTGGGTCTCACGTTTCGATGAGCGGAAAAGAAATGCTCTTGAATTCAGCAAAGGAAGCAGCAAGCTATAACGCAAATGTCATGATGGTTTATACAGGTGCTCCGCAAAACACAAGAAGAAAACCAATTGAAGAGTTAAATGTTGAAGCTGGGAAACAGTACATGAAAGAACATGGCATTGAAGAAGTTGTTGTCCATGCGCCTTATATTATTAACTTAGCCAACACTACAAAAGAAGGCTATATTGATTTTGCAATCGAATTTTTAAAAGAAGAGTTGAAACGTGCAGAAGCGGTAGGCGCTACTCAGGTCGTTCTTCATCCAGGTTCTCACGTAGGAGCTGGTGTTGATGTTGGTTTAAATCAAATCATCTACGGATTAAACCAAGTTTTAACGAAAGACCAAAAAGTTCAAATCGCATTAGAAACAATGGCAGGTAAAGGGACAGAGCTAGCTCGTACATTCGAAGAATTAGCGCGTATTATCGACGGTGTGACGTATAATGAACATTTATCCGTAACGTTTGATACATGTCACGTTCACGATGCAGGGTACGATATTAAACATGATTTATCAGGCGTATTAACTCACTTTGATAAAACAGTCGGTCTTGATCGCATTAAAGTACTCCATGTAAATGATTCAAAAAATCCAGTCGGAGCGCATAAAGATAGACATGAAAATTTCGGTTTTGGAGAAATCGGATTTGAAGCGCTCATGAACGTTATCAATGTCCCGGAGTTTAAAGAACTTCCAAAAATTCTTGAAACACCATGGATTAAAGTAGAAGATAAAGTTCAAATTGCCCCATACAAAAAGGAAATCGAAATGATTCGTTCTGGAAAATTCGATTCGCAATGGATTGAAGAGTTATTAAACGAAGAAAGAGGGAAATAATATGCATACGCACGATCATTGCTGTGGTCACGAACATTGTGATCATAAAGAACATCATCATCATAACCATTCCCATAATCATGTGGAAGAGGCATTAGAAATTTTAAAAGAAGCGGGTTATAAACATACGAATAAACGTCAACGTCTTGTTGAAATTTTAAATGATGCCAACCGTTACTTATCAGCAAAACAAGTGCAAGAATTAATTGCACCTGAATTCCCGCAATTAAGTTATGATACGATTTATCGTAATTTATATACTTTTGTACAATTAAATATTTTAGAAGAGACAGAACTGAACGGAGAAAAATTATTTAGATTCCGTTGTCAAAATCATGGCCATCATCATCATTTCATTTGCGAAAAATGTGGTAGCACAAGAGAGATT
>CAJZJI010000051.1 GCA_916049935.1 uncultured Streptococcus sp.
AAAAAGTTGGCGCTGATGTATTATTAGCGACTGACCCTGATGCGGACCGTATGGGGGCTGCTGTACGCTTACCAGATGGAAGCTACCAAGTGATTACAGGGAACCAAATCGCGGCTATCTTAGTGGATTACTTACTATATGCGCACCAACAAGCAGGAACTCTTCCAAGTAACGCGCTTGTCGTGAAATCAATCGTAAGTAGCGAACTTCCAACAGCAGTTGCTCAAAGTTATGGCGCTGAAATGATGAACGTATTAACAGGATTCAAATTCATCGCAGAACAAATCCAACACGACGAAGAAACTGGAGAACATACTTTCATGTTCGGTTTCGAAGAAAGCTACGGATACCTAGTTAAATCATTCGTCCGTGACAAAGATGCTGTGCAAGCTGTGTTATTACTTACAGAAGTAGCAGCTCACTTCAAGAACGAAGGCAAAACTTTATATGACGGACTTCAAGCGTTATACGCAAAACACGGTTACTTCTTAGAAAAAACAATTTCTGTAACAGTAGCTGGTTTAGAAGGTCCACAAAAGATTAAAGCTTTATTAGACGGCTTACGCGCTTCAGTTCCAACAAGCTTTGGAGGATTGAAAGTAGCTCTAGCACAAGACTTCGCAGTAAATGAACAAAAAGATGCGAACGGTGTCGTTTCTGAAATCGGACTTCCAACTTCTAACGTATTGAAATACATCTTAGAAGACGGATCTTGGATTGCGGTTCGCCCAAGTGGTACAGAACCAAAAATCAAGTTCTACATCGGTGCTAAAGCGGATAGCGAAGAAGCTGCAAAAGAAAAAGTAGCAGCCTTACAAGCCGACTTAGAAAAATTACAATAATCAATGAAATGAGCACTCTCACGATAGTGAGGGTGCTTTTTTCCCTGCTATCATTAGGATTTTCGGAAAATTGTTTTGAAGGTCAAAGGATTATGGTATAATGATTCCAAGTTATCGTGAAAATATTCTTTATAAGAGTTGAGAGGAGTCCTTTATGAAAAAAGAAACGAAACGATTTTTAGCAGGGAGTGTGGCCCTCCTATCACTAGTAGTAGCGGGATGTTCTCAGTCTACATCAACATCAGAAGCAGCAAAGGAAACAACGCAAGCATCAGTTTATCATAAAGCAGATGTGACAGGGCCAGCCGCAAGTTTCGACTGGAATGCTAAAGTAGGCCCAGTCTCACATGAGAAAACATATGTGGAAACGAACAGCGGAAAATCCTTTACAACAACGCTTGATGGCGTGGTAAAAGCGCAAGAAGCTTTAGCTGAAAAGAAAAAAGAGATTACAGATACAAAAGTGCAAAAAGCATTAGAAATTGTGGATGCGGTATTTGTGAATCAAGAAAACATTGACGTTCTTGTCAAAGCTGCAGGGGCAACAAACCAAGAAGAGATGTTTGATAAAATGTGGAATGAATATCTTGTACCATTACTTTCTAAAAAAAATTCTAGTTTTTCAAACGACACAACTTTTGAATATGAAGGTGTTAACTATCCTATTAAAGTGTATGCGCCAATGTTCTTCAAGGTGAATACGAATGCCCTAGGGAAAGCGGGAGCCTATACATTAGAGGATACAAAAGTCGAGGACGATATGGTGTACTTGAAATTCAAAGCTCCATCGGTCGACACGTATCAATATGAAGTGAAGGCTTCATATCACACGGATACTCAGAAGTTCTTCCTAGGATTAGTCGAAGAACATGAAAAAGTTGCGCAATCAGATTTTGCAAAAGCAATGGATATTCGCTTTGTGTATCGACTAGCGGCGTTAGATTTTAAAGCAGATAGGAATGTGGATTTAGAAGGAATGGACTATCTGGATCGTAACCAACATATCATCGCGATTAAAGTAGACGACAATGGCAATGCGACAATTGACCAAACGAATCTCGCAAATCTTCTTCAAATCGATATGAAACCCGCTCATGAAGCGAATAAACCAAAATTCCAATAAAGTAGATAATTACCTGAAAAAGATTTTTTGATGGTCTACTAGCTTATATTAATCAGTAAAGTTATAATGAAAAAGGAGCGGTTTAGCTCCTTTTTTGTATGAAAGAAGGAATGAAGATGAGTGGAGTTTTTATCGCAATCATTATAGTAGTACTAGTTGTTTGTTGCGGAATGGTTTATATAAGAAAAGTGGAAAAGCGTTCTTTTTTAAGCTATCTGATAGAACGATTAGTCTTTCTATTTGTCAAACCACTGATATATTCAAAAGATAATCCAGAAAAATTTGAGCAAGAATTAATTAAATTGGCCAAGGGGAATGACGTTCCAATCACAAATCCAAAGAAATACATTAAAGTCGATGTCCAAGAAAAAGATGTAGATGGCATGCAAGTGTTTGTGTGGAATGACAAGAAAGACGCTAATCAAAAAGTAATTCTATTTTTACATGGTGGAGCGTATGTACAGCAACCATTGATGGGGCATTTTACCTTGGTGAATAAAATAGCACAGGCGATAGATGCAAAAGTGGTATTTCCTATTTATCCAAAGGCTCCAAAGCATCAATACCGTGAGACATATGAAAAGTTAGAAAAATTATATCGCGGACTTTTAGAAGAAAATACAAATCCGAATTCTATTATTGTAATGGGGGATTCTGCAGGAGGAGGACTCTCATTAGGATTTGCGATTTACTTAAAAGAACTGGCGTTACCACAGCCAAAGGAGATCGTTCTGTTTTCTCCTTGGGTCGATATTGCAACGGATAATCCTGAAATCGCCTCTTATGAACCATTTGACCCAATCCTTAAACAGAGTGGGATTCATGAAGTGGCAAAGTTGTGGGCAGGAGACGACTTGAAGCAACCGCTAGTGAGTCCGCTATTTGGAGACTTGTCTGGACTAGGAAGAATCAGTATTTATATTGGGACGCATGATATCCTTTATCCAGATAATCGATTGTTACATGAAAAGCTTCTTAAAGAAGGAATCGAACATCGATATATTGAACGTGAAAAGATGAATCATGTTTATGTAGGACTTCCGATTAAAGAAGCAAGAAAAGATATTCAAGAATTAATTGAAGAGTTGAAAAAATAAGGAAAGCAATGCTCCAAATGGAGCATTGTTTTTTTGTTATATGAAATGAAAACCACACTGTGTTTGGAATTATTTCTGCGAAATTAATGGTGTTCCAGTCGGACTTGCATGGTATAATGAAGTCAAAGCATACGAAGAACAAGTTTTATCACAAAGAAATTAAGGGAGAATTGAAAAATGACAAAATTTATTGAATCACCAGCTGTAAAAAAATTATGTGAACTGACTAAAGAATCGTACTTACGTTACTGGGACGAACGTAATGGCGGGAACGTGTCAGTGCGCTTGGAAGCGAGCGAAGTAGAAGGCTATGAAGACGTCAAAGAAGTAAAACGCGTCCTCGACTTAGGGTTCGACGCTTCAACGCTTGCGGGCTACTATTACTTAGTAACCGGTACAGGCCGTTACTTCAGAAACGTGACAAACCAACCACTTCTTGACTTAGGCTTGGTTCGTATTTCAGAAGACGGACAAAAAGCAGAATTACTATGGGGATTCGAAGATGGCGGAAAACCAACCTCAGAATTCGCGAGCCACTTAATGAGCCACATCGAACGACTCAAAGTGAATCCAAATCATAAAGTGGTCTTCCATTGCCACCCAACAAACTTAATCGCGTTAAGCTTCACACAACCATTAGACGAACGTCATTTATCAAGACTTCTTTGGAAAATGCAAGCTGAATCGATTGTGGTCTTCCCAGAAGGGATTGGTGTGATTCCTTATATGACTCCTGGAACAAACGCCATTGGGGAAGCAACAGCTGCGAAAATGGCAGAGTTTAGAGCTGTGATTTGGCCGCATCATGGATTGTTTGCGGCAGGCGACTCCCTTGATGAAACATATGGTTTAATCGAAGTAATTGAGAAAGCTGCGATGATTTACTCTCAAGTAGGGGCTCAAGGCGGAAAAATCCTACAAGAAATTACAGATGTACAATTACAAGAAATTGCGGAATACTTTAACATGACTCCGCACGAAGGATTCTTAGACGTTTAATAGATGAATCGTTTATAGGGCAAGCTGAAAAGGCTTGTCCTTTTTTGTGTTTTAACAGCCCTCAAGTCGCCAACCGTGTACATTAATCCGGAACTGTTGTAAAATAAAGAGGTAACTACAATAAAAAAGGGGTATTGACAGATGAGCTCAATTTACAATGATGATAGCTTAACGCTACATACAGACCTATACCAAATTAACATGATGAAAACGTACTGGGAAACAGGCGTTTATGAGAAAAAAGCCATTTTCGAAGCGTATTTCAGAAAATTACCATTTGAAAATGGATATGCGATTTTTGCTGGACTAGAACGCATTGTTCGTTACATTGAACAATTACGTTTCTCAAAAACGGATATTGACTATTTACGTGGACTTGGACATTATCCAGAAGAATTCTTAACATACTTAGAAAACTTCGAATTCAAAGGAAGCATTCGTTCAGCAGTAGAAGGGGAACTCGTTTTCGCGAACGAACCTCTTGTGCAAGTAGAAGGAACGCTTGCAGAATGCCAATTAATTGAAACAGCCTTATTAAATATCGTCAACTTCCAAACACTTATCGCAACAAAAGCGAGCCGTGTACGTATGGTTTCTGGAGATGATCCAGTATTAGAATTCGGTACTCGTCGCGCGCAAGAATTAGATGCGGCCATTTGGGGAACGCGTGCAGCGTACATCGGTGGATGTGATGCGACAAGTAACGTTCGTGCCGGCAAGATGTTTGGCATTCCAGTTTCTGGAACACATGCCCACTCATTAGTACAAGCATACCGTGATGACTATAAAGCGTTTAAGGCGTATGCTGAGAGTCACCGTGACTGCGTGTTCTTAGTGGATACGTATGATATCTTGAAATCTGGTGTTCCAAATGCCATCCGTGTAGCCAAAGAATTCGGCGACAAGATTAATTTCTTAGGCGTGCGTATCGACAGTGGTGACATGGCGTATATGTCGAAAAAAGTTCGTCAACAATTAGACGAAGCTGGATTTACAAAAGCGAAAATTTACGCGTCAAGTGATTTAGATGAAAAAACAATCCTGAACTTGAAGATGCAAGGTGCTAAAATCGACGTTTGGGGAATCGGTACTCGTTTAATTACTGCTTATGACCAACCAGCACTTGGTTGTGTGTACAAGCTTGTAAGTATCGAAGACGAAAACGGCGTAATGGTGGATACAATGAAGATTTCAAACAACGCTGAAAAAGTATCGACACCTGGTAAGAAACAAGTATGGCGTATTACACGTAATTCAGACGGAAAATCTGAAGGGGACTACATTGCGCTATGGGATGAACGTCCAGATCAATTAGACGAACTCTTTATGTTCCATCCAGTCTACACTTATATCAATAAAACAGTGAAAGACTTTACTGCGCGTCCAATTTTACAACCAATTTTCAATAACGGAAAATTAGTGTATGAATTGCCAAAACTTCAAGAGATTAAAGCGTACAAAGACGAGCAAATCGAAGCCCTATGGGACGAGTACAAACGTATCTTGAACCCAGAGCAATATCCAGTCGATCTCTCTCAAAAGACATACGACCAAAAATTGGCAAGTATTGCGGAAATCAGAGAAGAAGTGCGTCTTAAATCAGAACAGTTGGCCAAAGAAAACGCAAAGTAAGGGGAACGTTATGAGACCATTACAACAAAAAATTATCGAAACGCTTCGTGTCAAACCAACGATCAATCCGGAAGAAGAGATTCGTAAAACCGTCGATTTCTTAAAGGCGTATCTTGTGAAGCATCCCTTCTTGAATGGGTATGTCCTTGGGATTAGCGGGGGACAAGACTCAACGCTTGCTGGAAAATTGGCACAAATGGCAATTGATGAATTAAACGAAGAACAAGACCAAAAAGTGTATCGCTTCTATGCCGTGCGCCTTCCTTACGGCGTGCAAGCAGATGAACAAGATGCCATGGATGCGATTGCCTTTATGAAGGCAACCGATGTACTTCGCGTAAACGTGAAGGATGCGGTAGATGCGTCTGAACGCAGTATTGAAG
>CAJZJI010000052.1 GCA_916049935.1 uncultured Streptococcus sp.
TGGTATAATGAAGTCACAAGTATTTCATTAGAGGAAGTGGCCAGATGAAAATTATTGTCGATCGCAATTCGGTTTGTGCCGGAGATGATGTATACAATCATGAGATGACATTCGAGGTGCCAGAGAGCTTAACCGTAGCCGAATTCTTTGACTTGGTGGAGAGTCATGGATTCTTAGCAGCGATTGTAGGAAACGATGTGGCGTGGGGACTTCAAAATCGCACGGGTAAAATCGGAGAGTATTTTACAAAAACAGGAGAAGTCACTCATCCAGAAGTGAGCATTAAAGATAAAATGGACGAAGCAGGCGGAGACCCTCATTTCTTCGTGCGCTATTATAGCAATCCCGAATGGGCCAGAGAAAACAGCAACGGAGGACAAGCATGAACCGTGAAGAATTTTTAAATCGAATCAATAAAGAAGGATTTTCATTTGCCATCGATATGACACGCTGGGGATTTTCAGACTGTAAGTCACTCGTGCGCAGTCGCAGGCTTTCTGAGGAACAGCTCTACCAGATGTTTGTGGAATTCTGTGAGGAACTTGAGAACTGTCTCAAGGAAGCAGGGGACGAGCGACGCATGCTGTTTAATAAATATCCTGTGAGTCCAGTTCATGATAAATATAAAACTAAGTTCGATGCGATTTCTCCAAACGGACGTGAATTCCGATTCGATTTTGTATTTCGCAATGACAATCATCTGAAAGTGTACCATCTATTCGAAACGATTAATGGACGCAAGAGGATTACATGGAAGGATATTCTTTGGGAAATAGTGGATGTATTATAACTAGAAAGTTGGGGATTGAATATGGAAATGGAAAACGAAACAACAGCACTCAAATGGGTCTTCTACCGAGAAGTGGATGTCCCACGCGATATCGAAGAGATGCTTGTGACAGGAGAGGTGGCAGACCGCGCCTTTAAAACTGGACGTGACGTGGCGGTATTCACCAACAAACGCTTGATTGTCAAAGACGTCCAAGGACTCACGGGAACGAAAGTCGAGATGTATTCATTGCCGTATAGCGCAGTGAATATGTGGTCTACCGAAAATGCAGGCATCCTTGATTACACGGCAGAAGTGGAATTATGGACCAGAGCTGGCCACATTAAAATTGAATTGAAACGCGGAATCGATATTCGCGAGTTCGAACGCTTACTGGCGGAAAATATTTTATAAAAGAGATTGACAGTGACTAAGCTCAATACATTGCTTTTACGAAGAGACAATGCTATTATTATCCCTGTAATTAAATAATTAAGATCTTGGGAGTCTCGTTAGGGAGGCTGAGAGTGTTATAAACAGACCAATATTATCTGATCAACATCATAGTTGCGTAGAGAGTATCTTACAATGTCGTCCGTTACTGTATCTATTTTTGCAGTATGCCTATATACACTTATAATTGTTTACCCCTTTCAGGATTTTTAGGTCTGGAAGGGGTTTTTTATGTCTCAATATGTGTCGTACGGTAATTGTCGTGTTGGAATTCCAGGTTTGCATCTGGCAATTACTGGTACTCGTTTTAATTTAGCACCTATGTCAGATAACTTTATTGATATTATTCTTGGTGCTATTAGGAAAGTTGATTTGTCTAATGTCTGGGCAAAGACAGATCATACGTCTACAATCTATCGTGGAGGAAGTGTAGAGGTCTTTGATGCCTTGAAAGCTTGTTTTGTATATAGTTTTCATCCAGGAGTTCATTGTTCTTTAGAAGCTACTATTTCTAAGGGCTGTCCTGGGGATGTTGATGAGGATACACCTTTACAATTTGAGGGAATTCGTATAAATGAACAGCAGAGTCAGAGTATTCATTTTCCAGTCATTGGGAAGTTCTCAGTGTATCCTTTGGGCTCAGATAACTATATGAAAACCATTGAAAAAATTGTCAATCTTGGAATCGATAAAGGAACGATTACTGGAACCGGACATTATGTGACATTTCTTGGCGGAGATGTTCATGAGGTGTTTGGATATTTAGAAGAAGTTTTTAATATTTTAAATGAAGAAGTCAGTCATTTTGTAATACAAGTGACGTTATTATGCAATGTACCAGGAGGAGAAATTGATGAATAAAAAGAAATTAGAATTAAAGGATTACTTATTAATTAGTTTTATTTGTGTGTTGTTTGGAGTGTTTTACCTATTAGCGGTTTACGCAGGAGGAGCTCTTTCAGCAGCTTTAGCACCGATGGGACTTGGAATGTTAGGGTATGAGCCTTTTTATGGAATTTGGTTTATGGCACCTGTATTCACGCTCTATTTAATCCGCAAACCAGGAATTGGTATTATTACAGAAATCATTGCTGCCGTTATTGAAGTGTTACTAGGAAACATGTTTGGGATTATCGTTGTGGTTAGTGCGTTTATCCAAGGTCTAGGAATAGAAATTGCCTTCATGACAAAGAAATACGGCGATATTACTTATGGTACAACAATGCTTGGAGCTGTGATTACAACTATCTTTACTTTTCTATGGACAGGTTTCCGTAGCAATTATTTAGCTCTTGATTTCAAAATTGTTTTAGCAATTTTTGTCATTCGTCTAGTATCAGCTTTATTCTTTACAGGTTTTGTAAGTAAGTTATTATGCGATCAAATGGTGAAATCAGGAGTTGTCAAAGTACGTGGCTAATTCAGAAGTTGTTTTATCTTTAAAAAATGCCACATTAAGTATTCAAGAAAAAGAACTATTTTCTAAATTGAGCCTTCAAGTATGTTCGGGAGAAATCGTATTGATTTGTGGAAGAAGTGGTGTTGGTAAAAGTAGCCTTATGAATATCATCAATGGAGTTTATCCAAATGAAGAAGTTAAGGTTCAATGTGAGGCGTTAGAAGTCTTGGGACACTCGCTGATGAATATGAAGCATCTAGCAAGAACCACTTATGTCCGCTCAATTTTTCAAAATGCCAGACTCTCTTTCGCGATGTTAACACCTTATGAAGAAATGATTTTTGTATTAGAAAATTTTCGATTTCCGATTGAAAAGATGGAATTAAAGGTAAAAGAACAAGCCGAAAAATTTAAGATTGAATCTTTATTGCATCGAGAGTTCTCAAGTCTCTCTGGAGGCGAATTACAGAAGGTGGCTTTTGAGTGTGCCAATCTTGTTGATGCGCCTCTCTATATCATGGACGAGCCTTTTGCAAATATTGATGAAGAGAGCATTCCTTACTTTATGGAACAAATCAAATTATTGAGTGAGGAAGGAAAAGCTATTTGCATCATTGATCACCGATTAGAGTATTGGGATTGGATTAATCGTTGGTATCTCTTGGATGATTCTGGAGCCTTAAAAGAAATAAAACTTCCAATAGCCATAGAAGATAAACACCTTTTAGAAAATAACGGGTTACTTTGCACATTGCCATTAAAAGAGAAGAGTGGTCCAGCAAAAAACAAAGTCCTTTTGAAGGTGGAAAATGTATCTATTTGTGTATCAAAGAATCAAGTACTTCTTGAAAATCTCAATCTTGAGCTTCACGCAGGTGAGATGATAGCGTTAGTTGGTCCTAGTGGGAGTGGAAAAACAAGCTTTTTTAAGACACTCTTAAAAGAATATCCTTATACTGGTAAAATCGAAATTATGGGCCAATCTTTATCAAAGATGAAGACAAAAGTGCTATTTGCTTCACTTGGGCTCGTCTTTCAAGATCCTTCTCTTCAGTTTGTCAGTGCAAAAGTCTTAGAGGAACTTAAGGTTACGTTTCATACGGAAAGAGAAAGTAATCTCGAAAACTTATTGCGACAGTATTACTTGGAGAAAACAAAAGACTTGTCACCGTGGCTGATTAGTCAGGGGCAACAAAGACGACTTGCATTTCTTACAATGACAGGGCCTAATAAGGTTATTCTTTTGGTTGATGAACCTACTTATGGGCAAGATATGAAAAATGCCATCTTAATAATGAATGCATTAGAGCAATTGTGTAAAGAGGGAATGTCTTGTATTTTTACATGTCATGATCAACGACTTGTTCGTCAATATGCCCATAAAGTCATTAAGATTCATTCCAAGACAATGGAGGAAGTGACGAATGAACCTAAGAATTAATCCAAGTGTACAATTAGGGATTTCATTTATTCTGTCGATTGTCATTTTATTTACTAAATCATGGGAATTAAATATTACGATGATGCTTGCGGCAATCGTTATGATCCTCTTGTTTCATAGACAGACTTGGTCAAGAATTGCAAAATTAGGATGTGGATTGTCGGTCATTACGATCATTTACTTTCTATCGGTATATTTACATCCAAATGAAAATACCCTTGTACGTTCAATAGAAAATGGAGCGTTTTTAACGTCTTTAGAACTCAGTAGCCGAATTTTAGCTCTTGGATTTGTCGGGATTAGTCTCACTACGTCCATTGATAAAAATGAATTTATCGCAAGCCTCATAAAACAATTAAAAGTACCAGTTGAGATAGCATTCAGTATTTTAGTTGCGATTAACTTTTTAACACTCATTCAAACGGAATATGAACAATCGAAATTAGCTTTGAGAATTAGAGGAGTTTCGGGAGGAGCTGTGTACTTTAAAGCTTTGACAACGATGATGATTCGCTTGATACGCCAATCAGAATATACTGCAATGGCAATGGAACTTAGAGGATTTTCTAAAGAAAGAATTCAAAGACTGAACCCAAGTATTACGGGCATAGATTTGATGTATAGTAGTTGCATGATGTCTTTTGTAGTGTTTGTCATTTTGTTTTACGTGTGAAAATAGGGCAGTTGTAGATAGAGTTACAGCTGCCTTATTATTATTGATAAAATTGACCTTACGAAATGTAAGCGCTATAATGAATGTGTACGAAAGTTTGTACAAAAATACACAAACGGATGAAGTTTGCTTCAACTGTGGAAAAGGGGTATGACAATGAGAAACAAAAAGATTCGTGTCGTCCAATATGGATGCGGTAAGATGGCCAAGGTCCTTTTCAAGTATATGGTGGATCATGGCGTGGAAATTGTTGGTGCTATTGATAACAACCCGCAAGTTGTCGGTCTCGATGTTGGTGATTTTGCTGAATTGGGATATAAGACAGGCGTTGTTATTTCAGATAACGCAGAAAAAGTATTCAATAGTTGTGATGCCGATATCGCCATTGTAACGATTCTTTCTTATATGCCAGAAATGTATGAGTTCTTTGAAACAGCACTTCGTAATGGTGTGAATGTTATTACCACTTGTGAAGAAGCGATTTATCCATGGAACACATCACCTTCTGAAACTAACCGTTTGGATCGTTTAGCAAAAGAAAATGGGGTAACCATTACTGGTTCAGGAATGCAAGATATTTATTGGATTAATATGCCTTGTCTAGCAATGGCTGGTGTGAACCATATTCAAAAAATTAAAGGTGTCGCTAGTTACAATGTGGAAGACTATGGTTTAGCCTTAGCAGAAGCTCATGGTGCAGGCTATACCAAGGAACGTTTCGATGCTGAAATCGCAACAGCTGAAAGCTTCCCATCTTATATGTGGAATGCTGCAGAAGCAATTTGTTCGAAAATGAATTGGACAATCAAGGATATTAGTCAAAAGAGTGTGCCTTATATCTTAGACGAAGATGTATATTCTGAAACACTCGGTAGAACAATTCCAGCTGGTGAAGTTACAGGAATGTCGGCTGTAACAACTGTTCATACACATCAAGGTGTTGAGATTGAAGTAGAATGTATTGGTAAAGTTTATCGCGAAGATGATGGAGATATGTGTGGCTGGGAAATTACAGGGGAGCCAAACTTAGTATTCTCAGTTCATAAACCAGATACAGTAGCTCATACATGTGCAACAATCGTAAATCGTATTCCAACAATTTTGGATGCAGAGCCAGGATTTGTGACGAGTGAAAAATTAAGAGAACTTGCATACCCAACATATCCATTACACACATATGTTGAGAATCCCTTTTTTGAAATCTAAGAAGAGTGTACTAACATTTTAGTAGAATAAAAAAGAGTCGCTACAATGGCACTGACCCCCGTAAATGAGAATTAAATAAAAACACCTCCAAGTTGGATTTGG
>CAJZJI010000053.1 GCA_916049935.1 uncultured Streptococcus sp.
TTGTGCTAAGCGTTGTTCGAATACGTCGAATGCGTCGTATAAGTAGTCTTTCTTCGTCATGTCTACGCCGGCTTTTTTCATTACTTCGATTGGAGCGTCGCTGCGTCCTGCACGTAAGTAGTTTAAGTAAGCTTCTAAATCTTCTGGAGTACCATGTAAGATTTTATCTGATAAAGCAGTCGCTGCAGCCATACCAGTTGCGTATTGGAATACATAGTAATTCATGTAGAAGTGAGGAATACGTGCCCACTCATAAGCAATTTGCTCATCTTGGATAACATTCGCGTAGTATTTCGCGTTGATTTCGCTATAAGCTTTGGCGATTGATTCTTGTGTTAATGGTTGGCCTTCTTGGTCCATTACGTGAATCTTATGTTCGAATTCCGCAAATTGTGTTTGACGGAAAATAGTTGATTTGAAGCGGTGTAAATAGTTGTTTAAGATATATTTTTGCGCTTCTTTATCTGTATGTTTCTTCAACAAGTAATCTGTTAAGATGTTTTCGTTTGTTGTAGAAGCAATTTCCGCTAAGAAGATTGAGTAATCTCCGTATTGTTTTGGTTGAGTGTTACGAGTGAAGTAGCTGTGTGCACTGTGTCCTAACTCGTGAACTAATGTGAAGAAGTTTGATAATTCATCATGCCAGTTCAATAGGATGTATGGTGCTGTTGAGTATGCTCCACTTGAATATCCACCACTGCGTTTACCGATGTTTTCAGCAACGTCGATCCAACGTTCTGCGTATGCTTTCTTCATGATTTCATTGTACTCTTCACCAAGAGGTTTCAACGCTTCCACACTTGCTAGAGATGCTTCTTGGTAATTGTATTTAATTGGAGCGTCTCCAGTGATTGGTACGTATAAATCATACATATGCAATTCATCTAAGCCTAATGCTTTTTGTTGTAATGCGATGTAACGGTGTAATAATGGTAATTTTTCATTTACCACGTCTACTAAAGCATCGTACACTTCTTCAGGAACTTGGTTTGAAGCAAGTGCTGCTTGGCGAGCTGAGTCATAGTTATGAACCGAAGCGCTGAAGTTATGACCTTTCACTTCTGTACCAAGTGTGCTTGCGAATGTATTTTTTAAGTTGATGTAAGGTTTGTATAGTGTTTCGAATGCTTCCTTACGAACATCTTGGTTTTTAGACTCGATATATACTGAGTAGTTTCCGTTTGTCAATTCAACTTTTTCGCCATTTTCAGTTGTGATTTCATCAAACTTGATGTCAGCGTTGTTCAATAAGTTGAACGTTTTGCTTGCGCCTTGGAACACTTCGCTAGCTTTTGATAATAAAGCTTCTTCTTTATCTGAAAGCACGTGACCTTTTTTAATACGCGCTGTTTCTAATAAGACACGGAAGTCTTCTAATCCTGGTTCTTGTTTGAAATACTCTTCGAATGCTTCATCAGATAATGCTAAAATTGCTGGGGCAAACCATGCTGAAGCACCTGAGAATTCGATGTATGTTGAGAATGCACGTTGATTTAAGACTTGGTTTTCATTGTTAGAAGTATCTTGGTCTGCTTTTAAATGTGAGTAAACATAAGCAGTTTCAATCTTATCATCCACTACGTTTAAAAGATTTAAGAATGCTAATAATGATTCTCCATCTTTTAATGCTGTATCTTTTGCAGCGGCTACTGCTGGAATTTGTGATTTAACAAATTCTAAGTCCTTTTCAAATCCTTCGTTTGATTCGTAAATTGCGGAAAGGTCCCATGTTAATTCTACTGGAACTTCTTCACGTCTTAATGGTTTTTTATTGGCCATTATAATCCCTACTTTCTAAAAAGTTGATAGTCCTAGTGTACTATGAAATGGATACTTTGGAAAGGGTTTGAACCCATTTTTACAGAAAAAGAGACCATATGAACCACTTTTGATTCATATGGTCTTGTTGATTAGTCTTCGAGGAATGTGGCTTTATCTAAGCTATCCGTTCCGATAATCGCTACTAGAATCACATCTTCACGAATAAGGAAATCCGCAAATACTCTTGTATTCAACGATTCATCCTTTCCTTCACGATATCCAATTAAGTTCAAATCAAAATCTTTACGTAAGTCTAAATCGCTAAGTTGTTTTCCAACCCACGATTTTGGTGGATAAAATTCCACTAGCGAGATATTGCCATCGAGTGAAATCACTTCAGCCAGTTTATGGTGAAGAATGTTCTTCACGAGACGAATTCCTGTTTCTTTTTCTGGGTTTATGACACGTTGCGCACCCATCTTCGTCAAGATTTCTGTTGTTGTACGGCCCTTTGCTTTAGCGATGATTTCTGGAACACCCAGTTTCGTACAATGCATCACGGCTAGAATACTCGCTTCTAAACTAGACCCTGTGGCTACCACCACCGTATCGCAGTCGCCAATTCCGATTTCTTCCAAAACTTCTTCGTCTGTCACATCGGCAATGACTGCCTTTGTGACAAGTGGCTCAATACGGTTAACGGTTGCTTCATCACGATCAATGGCAATAATGTCGCAATCATATTCACTAAGCTGTTTGGCAATCGTCATCCCAAACACACCTAGTCCTAAAATACCAACTGTTTTTCTCATCACAATTCCTACTTTCTATCCAATTAATAATGGTGCTTTCGCATACTTCATGTCGAGCGCTTTGTTCTTTCTGTTTGAGAAACTCAATAAAACGGTTAATGGTCCGATACGGCCAATAAACATCAACAACATAATAATGATCTTCCCTAGGAAGGATAAGGTTGGTGTTAAATTCGCCGTTACCCCTACTGTACATACCGCTGAGATCGTTTCAAATAAAGTATATAACAGTGGCGCATCTGGGTCCGTTAAGCTGAGCAAGAACACACTACTTAGAATAAGTGTTGTAAACACGATAAAAATCGTTAAGGCTTTTCTGGCCATCTCTTGCGAAATACTATGGTGTCTAAATTGAATCATTTTCTCATCATACACTTCTGAACGAATGAATAAGAGAACCACTAAGAAAGTCGTAGTCTTCACCCCACCGGCAGTCCCACCAGGAGAACCTCCGATAAGCATTTGAATACAATAAAGCAACAGGCTCGTTGGATGAGCGGTCGTATAATCGATTGTCGCAAATCCAGCCGTTCTCATCGTTACCGTTTGGAAGAAGCTCACAAGCACCTTATCGAAGAAAGAAAGATTTGCAATCGTGTTTGGATTATTCCATTCGGTAATCATCGTTAATACCGTTCCACCAAGTAGAATAATCCCCGTCAACCAAAGGACAATCTTCGTATGATACTGCAATCGTCTGTAAAATGATTTACGCTTTTTACTCTTGGTTGATTTTCGCATTTCAAGGTAGCTACGTTTGAAATCAAACCAAACGGAGAACCCGATTCCCCCAAGAATGATGAGAGCTGCAACCACTAATGTCAAAAATGGATCAGTTGCATAGTTAATCAGACTATTAGAGCCTAAGTTATCAAAACCTGCATTACAAAATGCAGAGATTGCAAAGAAGAATGCAGTGAAAATCCCCTTTGCTGTTCCTAATTCTGGAACAAATCGGAAGGATAAAATAACCGCTGCAATGAATTCAATAAAGAATGTATATTTAAAAATCGTTTTTAAATACTTTTTGAAATCTTGACCATCCTCACGGTTCAAACTATCTTGCAAGGCTAGTTTATCAACTAATGACATCTTCTTCCCCGCATCATAGAGGAAAAAGGCAATAATACTCATTAATCCTAATCCACCGATTTGCATTAAAAACATACAAATCACTTGTCCGAACGTATTATACGTCTCCGCGACTGGTTGCGTCGAAAGCCCGGTTACACACACCATCGATACGGTTGTAAACAAGTGGTCAAAATACGTAGCCTTTGACGTCGCTAGTTGTGAAATCGGCAAATTGAGTAGGAATGACCCTACCAAAATCACAATCGCAAAACTGGATGCAATTCTTTTCGGAATCGAGTCCTTAAATAAGAAACGAATCATCTTCGTCCCTCCTGTCCTAATCAAAAATAATGTGCCCAAAAAAAGAGCAGAATATATTGGATATTCTACTCTTCCTATCGGCTAATTACAACCGTTACTATTTTAGTTTAAACTGTTGGAAAATTATTCCACCACTTTATATTCTTTCGTTTCACCAAAAAACTCATCATATAACGCACGGATGGCTTTCTTTTCGTATTGGTCTAAAATACCAAACATCATTGAAACCTCAGATACCCCTTGGTTATATAATTCGATATTGATTTGAGTACGAGCAAGCGTTGAAGCCACACGAGCCGTTGTACCGACCATGTTGACCATCCCTTCCCCTACTAACATAATCAGGCAGAGGCCACGCATATAGTGCGCATCATCCACGTCTAATTCCGCATAGAAACGTTCCACAATCGCATCGAGTTGCTCGTCAGTAGCATCTTCCCCACGGATAATAATGGTCGCATCATCAATCCCGGTTGGAATATGTTCGATTGAAATGCCTTCTTCTTCAAAAATTGTCAATACTTTACGAAGGAACCCAATCTCATGGTTCATCAAGTATTTCTTCACATAAATACTTACGAAGCCTGGTGAACTTGCAATCCCTGAGATAACACTTGGAGAAGTAACCTTCCCTTTCATAATGTAAGTTCCGCTTGCTTCTGGATTATTCGTATTGCACACGTGCACTGGAATTCCTTTTTTAATGGAAGGAAGAAGCGCTTCTGTGTGGAATACAGAGAATCCAGCATAGGACAACTCACGCATTTCTGTATAAGACAACACATCGATAGCGAGTGGTTTATGCACGATTTTTGGACTCGCAACATAAATCGCATCTACGTCTGTAAAGTTTTCGTATTCTTCTGCGTTCACAGCATTGGCTAAAATCGACCCTGTAATGTCAGATCCACCACGAGAGAATGTCACGACATTGCCTTCTTTTGTGACCCCGTAGAATCCTGGGAATACAATCACTTCATTCGTTAATTGTAAGTACTCTAATTCATGGTAGCTTTCTTCTAAGACACGTGCTTCCCCTGGAGTGTCGCTCACCCAAAGTTTTGCTTCGCGAGGGCCCACATATTTAGCCGCAAGACCTTCTTGGTTAAAGTATGACGCAATTAAGCGTGCGTTTAAGTCTTCCCCGCTTGCTTTATACGCATCCATTAAATAGTCAGGAGCTAAGTCGTTTCTTTCTTTTAAGTTTTTAAAATGAATACGAACGAGTTCAAATACTTCTAGTTTTAATTCTAATTCATCACAAATTTCTTTATAACGTACTAAGATTTTCTTTAAGACTTCTTCATCATAATTCCCTTCAATATGAGAAGTTGCTAATTGGATGAGAAGGTCTGTTACTTTTTCATCGTCTGATGTACGCTTCCCTGGGGCTGAAACCACCACGATTTTACGTTTTTCATCAGCTTTTACGATATTAAAGACCTTTCTTAATTGAGTGGCATTTGCTAAAGAGCTTCCACCAAATTTGATTACTTTCATATGACACTTCCTTATTTTTTCAATGGTACTAGACTACCAAATTAATGAAAAGAACGCAACAAATTTCCACTAATCGAATACATTTGTCCGCGAAACAAAAACAGTCTCGAAAACTTGTATTTGCGTTCAGAGTTTGTTAGGCTTAAGGAAAATAAATGAAGGAGGTCACATCATGTCAAAAATGTTACATACTTGTGTCCGTGTCGAAAATCTAGAAGAGAGCATTCGTTTCTACGAAGAAGCATTTGGGTTTAAAGAAACAAGAAGAAAAGATTTCCCAGAACACAAATTCACGATCGCTTACTTAGCATTCGAAGGTGACGATTATGAATTAGAATTAACATATAACTACGGCCACGGCCCTTATGAAATCGGCGACGGATATGGTCATATCGCAATTAGCGCTAAAGACTTAGAAGGACTTCACGCTGAACACGTTGCTAAAGGCTACGACGTAACAGAATTAAAAGGTTTACCAGGACATCCTGCAAACTACTATTTCGTAAAAGACTTAGATGGCTACAAAATCGAAGTAATCCGCGAAAAATAGTTCATACATGACATTC
>CAJZJI010000054.1 GCA_916049935.1 uncultured Streptococcus sp.
TGCTCTTCCGATCTACAAACTGTAGTAACTAAATCTGCCCAAAGCTGTTTAACAAATGATCCTAAGCAACGTCCAACATTTGGTATTTACGACGGTATCTATAACGCTACATTATTCGCGTTAGTACCAGGTTTTGTTGCTCAACATTTAGTTCCAAAATATGGCGGTTTTACTGCTGAATTATTCCAAGAATTATGGATTTATATTGCTCCAGTTACTTTCATCTTCACATGGTTAGCAATTTTTGCTCTTAAAGATAAAGACCGTACAGAGTTCTTCGGTACTGGTGAACCTGTTAAAGTTACTTTCAGAGACTACTGGGATGTATTAAAAAATAACCGAGCTATCCAAATGCTAGTAGTATCTGCATCAACAGATAAATTAGCAGCTTTGGTTACTACTAATGCTACAGTATCGGTTATTATCTTTGGTATTATTTGTGGAAACTATAAATTACTTAATACATTTAACCAATATACATTAATTCCTAAGATTTTAATTATGATTCTTGGAGTTAAATTTATTGCACAAAAACTTGGACAAAGAAAAGCATTATTATTAGGTTCATGGGCTGGTATTATTCTTTATGGATTACTATTTGGGTTATTCTACGTAGCAGATCCTTCAACGTTCTCACTACCTGGAGCTGAAGGGTTCACAGGATTATCATTCTTCACAATTGCGTTCTTAACATTATTTATCTTAGCTCAAGGTGCGAATGGTTTAGCAGGGACAATGGTAATTCCTATGACAGCTGACTGTGCGGATTACGAAGTATATCGTTCAGGGCGTTACGTTCCTGGTTTGATGGGAACTTTATTCAGTGCAGTTGATAAAATTGTTTCTTCATTCGGTTCTGCATTTGTAGGTATCCTATGTGCGTCTATCGGTTTTACTGAACAATTACCTCAAGTCGATACACCATTAACACCAGAATTGAAATTTATCGGTTTAGTGATGTTCTGTGGATTCGTTATATTTGGATACATCTGTAACATTATCGCAATGAAATTCTACCCATTAAACAAAGAGAAAATGGAAGAAATTCAAAGTGAAATCGCTCGTATTAAAGCTGAGACATTAGCAAAACAAAATGCATAATTAATCAACGCTCCGTAAGCTAGACAGTTTACGGAGCGTCATTATAGGAGGAAGTAAAATGGCAAGATTAGTAGATTTATCAAAAAAACCTTATAACTTGAATCCAAGTCAAATTGAATGGGTGGAGTCAACCATTAAAGGCATGACAGACGAAGAGAAAGTAGGACAATTATTTACAAACTTGTTCTTTTTCGGAGGGGATGCTTTTAGCGGAAACAATTTAAGCAATAAAGAGATTCTAGAAAAATATCATATCGGCGGTGTTCGTTATATGAACGGTAGCCCTGAAGATGTTCAAGGGTTGATTAATGATCTTCAATCTCAAACAAAAATCCCATTATTAGTGGCAGCTAACTGCGATTCTGGTGGTGACGGTGCCGTTAAAGGTGGTACTTATATTTCTTCAGGTGCTCAATCTGAAGCAAGTCGTGATCCTTGGGTTCCTTATCATGCAGGACTAGTATCTGCTCGTGAAGAGACTGCTCTTGGGGTAAACGTAAACTTTGACCCATGCGTGGACATTTTACAAAACTGGAGAAATACAATCGTTAATACACGTGCGTACGGAACTACTGCAGAAGATGTTATTAAATATACAAACGCGTATGTAGAAGGTCTAAAATCCGAACGTGAAGTAGTTTGCTGTGTGAAACACTTCCCTGGAGATGGAACTGAAGAACGTGACCAACACTTAATTTTAGGTGTGAATGAATTATCAGTAGAAGAGTGGGATAATTCATTTGGTAAAGTGTATCGCAACCATATTGAAAATGGTGTTGAAATGATTATGGCAGGACATATCGCATTGCCTGAATATCAAAAAGCACTTCGTCCCGGTCTTGAAGATAAAGATGTTATGCCAGCAACACTTGCTGAAGAATTAATTCAAGATTTACTAAAAGAAAAACTAGATTTCAACGGAATGGTGATTACAGATGCCAGCCACATGTTAGGAATGACAAGTGCTATGCGTCGTGAGGATTATGTTCCAGGAGCAATTGCTGCAGGATGTGACATGTTCTTATTCTTCAACAATATGGAAGAAGACTTTAACTTCATGTTAAAAGGATATCACAATGGAGTCATTACTGAAGAACGTATGACAGATGCTCTTCGTCGTATTTTAGGATTGAAAGCAAAATTAAATCTTCCTGAAAAACAAGCAAACGGAACATTGTTAAAAGCTAAGAAAGAGTTAGAAGTTATTGGTTGTGCTGAACACTTAGAATGGCAAAAAGAAGCGGCTGACCGCGGAATCACTCTTGTTAAAGATACGCAACAAAACTTACCGATTAATCCAGTGGATCATAAACGCGTACGCTTGTATTACTTAGAGGGTGAAAAAGGTGGAATCATGGCTAATGATGATTCAGTTTTAAACCGCTTCGTAGATGAATTAACTAGTCGTGGATATGAAGTAACGGTTAATGATGGAAATAGTCGTATCAAAGGGCGTACACTAGAGTATAGAGATACAGTTGATTTAGCGCTAGTGGTTGCAAACGTAATTGGTTATGGTGCACAAAATAACTACCGTATTCAATGGAAGACAGCTATGTCGAATGAAGTACCTTGGTATGTACATGAAGCGCCAACTGTATTTGTGTCTACAAACTTTACAACTCATTTACATGATGCAACAATGGTTAAAACATTTGTGAATGCTTACCATGGGAATGAGAATACAGTCAAAGCTGTAATCGATAAACTTGAAGGGAAGTCTGAATTCAAGGGAACTCCAAATGAGTTAGTGTGGACAGAAAAATGGCAAGCTAAATTATAGAAAGAGGGATGGTCGATGTTATATCCAGTTTTAAATGCAAAGAGAAAACGTTATTCGTTAGATGGGATTTGGAATTTTAAGCAAGGTGAATACGTCCCAGGAGTGGATCCACGACTTTCTGCTGATGACTTAATGGTCGTACCAAGTTCATTTAATGATGTAGCAGTGGAATCTGAAAAAAGATATTTTATTGGAGATAACTGGTATGAGCGTACTTTTGCGGTCCCTTCTTTCGAATCAGATGAAGAATTAGTGCTTCGTTTTGGTTCTGTAACCCATCAAGCGAAAGTATATGTGAATGGTCAATTATTAGGAGAACATATCGGTGGGTTTACACCATTTGAAGTTCGTATTCCTGAAGAATTGACAAGAAAAAAAGAATTATTAATTAGTGTTTGTGCCAACAATATTTTAGATCATACTACTTTACCAGTCGGCAACTATTCTGAAGAAGTATTACCGGACGGCACTGTGAAGAAGAAAGTTTCAGAGAATTTCGACTTCTTTAACTATGCTGGGATTCAACGTCCTGTTCAATTATTAGTTCTTCCTAAAGCGCGTATTGAAGATATTGTAGTTACTTACGATGTTCATGAAAATGATGCGACTGTAAGAGTAACGGTAGAACATACTGCTAATGGTGGAACTTCGAAAGTAACACTTTTAGACGAAAATGGCGAAGTGGTAGCTAAGGGTGAGGCAGGGGCTGAACTTGAGATAGTCAATGTTCGTCGTTGGGAAGTATTAGATGCTTACCTTTATACAGCAAAAGTTGAGTTTTTTGCTGGAGAAGAGTTAGTTGATGAATATGAAGAACTATTTGGAGTTCGTACGGTTCGTGTTGAAAATGGTCAGTTCTTAGTAAACGACAAACCGATATACTTCAAAGGATTCGGGAAACACGAAGATAGTTACGTGAACGGTCGTGGTTTTAACGAAGCAGTAAACTTAATGGATTTGAATTTAATGAAGAATATGGGGGCTAACTCATATAGAACGGCTCACTATCCATATTCTGAAGAGATGATGCGTTTATCAGATCGTATGGGATTCCTAGTGATTGATGAAGTTCCAGCAGTCGGTTTGTTTGCAAACTTTACTGCTGCTCTAAGTATGAATAGAGGAGGAACTAAACCGATTAAGACATGGGAATTCTATCAAACAATGGAAAATCACAAACTTGCACTTAAAGAATTAGTGGCTCGTGATAAGAACCATGCATGTGTTGTGTTATGGAGTGTCGCGAACGAACCAGATGGTGCTGGTGAAGGTGCGGATAAATACTTCGAGCCTTTAGTCAAATATGTGAAAGAGTTAGATCCGCAAAAACGTCCAACAACTGTTGTGAATATTATGATGGCAACACCAGAACAGGATTTAATTTCTCCATTGATTGATGTGCTTTGCTTGAATCGTTATTACGGTTGGTATCTTAACCATGGGGATATTGAAGGTGCACGCGTAGGGCTTCGTAAAGAGTTGAAGGAATGGCAAGAAAAATATCCAGATAAACCAATCATTATGACAGAATACGGTGCAGATACTTTACCTGGCTATCATTCAAATTGGGATGTTCCGTATACAGAAGAGTATCAAGAACGATTCCATCAAATGAGTCATGAAGTATTTGATGAGCTCGAAAACTTTGTGGGTGAACATGTTTGGAACTTTGCGGACTTTGAAACAAACAGTTACGCGTTAATTCGTATCCAAGGAAACCACAAAGGTTTATTCACAAGGGATAGAAATCCAAAATCAATTGTTAAATTATTTAGAAACCGTTGGAATGCTATTCCAGACTATAACTACAAAAAATAGTGAGTACTTTTCGTATGCTATTCTAATGGTTTGAGCTATAGAGTGAGAACTGTTAGAATAGGTTCGAAAAAGTGACGAATGGGGAATAGATATGAAAGAGAAAACTGTTTCTTTAGTGGAACAAACCGCAAATAGAATTGTCGAATATTTTGAAAAAAATGATTTAAAAGTCGGAGACAAGTTGCCGAATGAATATACATTGGCACAAGATTTAGAAGTGGGTCGTAGTACGTTGCGTGAAGCGGTGAAAATGTTAGTTTCAAAGAATATCTTGGAAGTACGTCAAGGCTCTGGAACTTATATTACGAGTTTAACGGAGACTGTAATAGATCCATTAGGTTTTGGTGAAATCGATAATCATATGAAGTTGACACAAGACTTATTTGAAGTGCGCTTCTTGATTGAGCCTCAGATGGCGAGTCTTGCCGCGCAGCATATTACGGATAAAGAAGTGGCTGTTCTAGAAAGGCTTGAAAAGGCCTTGGAAAAAGAAATCCATTCGGATGGAGATATTCACTTTGAACTGGATATTCAATTTCATAGTGCGATTGCTGAGGCTAGTCGTAATGTAGCTATGCAGCAACTGATTCCAATTATTATTCAATCGATTAAGTTGTATAATGATTTCTTTACAAGTGAGCAAAGCAAAGCAAATACGATTCGTGCTCATAGAGAAATTGTAAGAGCGATTAAAAATCGAGATGCTGTCGCTGCCAGAGACGCGATGTTACTGCATTTAGCAGATAATAGACGCACATTATCGTATAATTAAATCGTCTGATGAAATAGACGATATCAACCGAATATTGTCATTGACACTAAAAGTCGTCTGATGTATCATAGAGATAACAGATGACTTTTATTTTTTTGCGAAAAGGAGAAAAAGCTTATGACAAGTGTATTAGAACAATTAAAACGAAATTATATTTTCGCAGTAATCCGCGGGAAATCATCAGATGACGCAATTGAAATTTCAAAGCACTCAGTATTGGGTGGCATTAAAAATATCGAAGTAACTTATACGACACCAGATGCTTCAAAAGCTATTTCAGAATTAAAAGCATTTTATGCGAATGAAACTGAAGTAGTGATTGGTGCTGGTACGATTATGTCTGTTGAATTAGCTAAAGAAGCGATTGCTGCTGGGGCTGAGTTTTTAGTGAGCCCTCATTATGATGCGCATATCCAAAAAGTAGCGCATGAAGCGCATATCGATTACTTCCCAGGTTGTGCAACTACGACAGAAATCGTGCAAGCGATGAATGGTGGAGCAAAAATCATCAAACTATTCCCTGGTGGAGTTTTAG
>CAJZJI010000055.1 GCA_916049935.1 uncultured Streptococcus sp.
TTTCCTCCTTGAGTTCGTACCTCTATGGTATCAAAAAATGCTGTAAAATGAAAGGTTTTCAGGACGGAGAGCTGTTATTTTGTTCTTAGAGGCGAAATTGTTCGATGGTTCTATACTTGAATAAGAAAAGTGCACTTATTCCGCGTCCTTTCACACTTTTTTGGCTTTATGGTATAATAAGGAGAATAGTTAGATAGGAGAATCTATATGTCACTACAATTAAACAATGTAACTGCAGGATATACAAAAGTTCCTGTCATTACGGACATCACTTTTGATGTAAATCCAGGCGAGATTTGCGGCCTAATCGGGCTCAATGGTGCCGGAAAGAGTACGACAATTAAAACGATCATTGGGCAACTCACCCCTTTTAGCGGAAGAGTAGAAGTAGAGAAACTAAGTATTCTCGAAAACCAACGTGGCTACCGTCAGTCGATTGCGGTCATTCCAGAAAGCCCAGTTCTCTATGAAGAGTTAACGTTTAGAGAACATATTGAATTTGTGGCGCGTTCATATAATCAAATGAACGAAGAAACAATGGCCCATGCAATGGAGCTCGTGGAAGCTTTTCGTTTAACGAAGCAATTGGATTGGTTCCCAGCGTATTTTTCAAAAGGAATGAAGCAAAAAGTACTCATCGTCTGCGCATTAATGCTAGATGTGCCTGTCTATGTGGTCGATGAACCATTTTTAGGACTCGATCCACTAGGGATTCGTACTTTGCTTCAAGTCTTGAAAGAGAAGAAGGAAAAAGGCGCAGCGATTTTAATGTCGACTCACGTATTAGATACGGCTGAGAAGTATTGTGATCGTTTCATCGTATTACATGAGGGGAAAGTAATTGCGCAAGGCGATATCGAAGGATTACGCGCAACTTCGAATATTGAAGAAACTTCCCTAGAGGAAATTTACTTTGCATTAACGACAGGGGACGATGCCCATGAATAGTGCAACAATTTTTGAGGCCCGCGTAAGAAAATATCAAAAGAAAAGCATGAAGTATATTCGCTATATGCTCAATGACCATTTCTTGATTGTCTTATTTTTCTTATTTGGGTTTATCATGGTGCAATACTCGAGTTGGATTCAAACGATTCGTGTATTGGAATGGCCTTTACTAGGGTTACTTGCAGTTCTACTAGCGAGTGTTCCATTCTTTGGTGGAGTAGCAACGTTGCTTGAACCAGCCGATGGAATCTTTTTATCCGTAGTGGGGCAAGACTTTAAGGCGTATTTACAAAAAGCCATTCGTCGTAGTTGGGCGCTTCCGCTACTCGTGATGCTGGCTTCGACAGGAATTGTCTTTCCAATCGTAGCACAAGCCTTTGGAACGAATATGAGTATGTTCGTAAAGCTATTCCTCTTACAAGTGCTCTTTAAAGATTTATTATTCCGTTGTACGAAATATGCTTACCGCGGAGTGCTCCATTTTACATGGATAGAAAAACTCGGAATTTATGTAATTGCAGTAGTGAACTTCTTCGGAATGTTTTTATGGATTTCTGAAGCTTGGTCATTTGTTTTATTAGTGATTCCAATTCTTCTGAGTGTTTTTATCGAGTACTATTATGGGAAAGCGGCCTTTGTCTATCGATTCGATTCTATGATTGAGTCGGAATTAGAAAGACAACAACGAATTTATCGCCTATATGCATTGTTTGTGGATGTGCCAATGGTGCATAAACCACAAGCGCATCGCCGTTCATA
Organism: uncultured Streptococcus sp.; assembly: GCA_916049935.1. Classification (GTDB taxonomy): domain Bacteria; phylum Bacillota; class Bacilli; order Lactobacillales; family Aerococcaceae; genus Granulicatella. Next base: position 1,708 of record CAJZJI010000055.1, read on the forward strand.
TTTAGATGGAGTATTGAAGGTACTTGTTGGAAAAAATCCAAGTGGTCATCGCTATTTAGTGAGTCGTACGGTCGTTCGTACGAGTCAATATATGAGTTTATTATTACAACTGGCAGTTGTCAGCTTTGTAGTTGCATTATTTTCTCAAGAGTATTATTGGAACTTTATCGTCAATGCGTTACTTGTGATGCTATTAGGATTCCAACTCGTTGGGGTTATCCAAAGTGCCAACACGCAAAATAGTCATTTTGCCTCTCTTGTGGATAGCAAGACGCGTCTACAGGATAATTTATCAGTCCTCATGATGACGATGGTCGCATCCGGTGTTGTACTGGGCATTTCTTCAGTGATAGGTATGCGTGAAATGATTGGATTAGTAGGGATTATTTTCTATCCGATTTTCGGTGTATTCTTTACACAATTTTATTTGCGTTATCGATTCCTTAAGAAGAGAAGAAAAATTTAAGTTTGTAGGCTACTAAGTAGCGCACAAACTTGACTCAAATGGTATAAAACCATAAAATAAAAGAATAGATTTATTAAAGGAAACAGAATTTGTCGTTAGGGATGGAATAGATGGAATATAACATGGACACAGGATGGGATCTCCATCCAATTGGTGGGGACACCGGTCAAGCGTACATGGGTGTAAAAGACCATGAACGTGTATTTCTAAAGAGAAATGCTTCACCGTTTTTAGCGGTGCTATCGGGTGAAGGTATCACTCCTAAGTTAATATGGACCAAACGTGCGGGTAATGGTGATGTCATTACAGCTCAAGAATGGTTGTCTGGAAGATCCCTCACTAAGGAAGAAATGGGGTCCGTCGAAGTCATTGAGCTGTTAAAACAAATTCATCAATCCCCAAATCTTTTACAAATGTTGCAACAAATTCAAGGTGAAGAGTATAGCACACAAAAATTCATCGATGAATATTTAAATAATTTACAGTCAGGATTACAAACCCACCGTTTTTTAAATGAAGTATTAAATTACTTAATTGAAACAATTCCGCTTGTGAGCGAAGTTGGAAAAACGGTATGTCACGGAGACCTAGACCGTCGTAACTTTATGTTATCAGAAGACGAGAAGCTCTACCTTGTCGACTGGGAAATGGTTCGCCTCGCCGATCCAGTTTCGGATTTGACGATGATTTTGACGCAATACATTCCTGTTCATCAATGGGGTGAATGGCTAGATATGTATGGCTTACAACTGTCTACAAATATTTATCAACGAATTGAATGGTATGCTCTCATGAATTGCTTGAATTATATTAAAAAATCGCACTTCGAGGGACGTTACCTTGAAATGAATGAGAAAATTCTTTTGGTGAAGTCGATTTATAATAATCGTATTGGAAAGCCAACAGAAGAATAGACAGGAGTTAGACTTTGAGATTAAGAAATAAACCTTGGGCAAAAGATGCTTTAGCGGCTCACCCAGAAATGGTCATCCAAAATCCAGCAGAGTGGAAGGGAAGATGGCATGAGCGTTTTGGCAATAACAATCCAATCCATATCGAGATTGGTTCTGGGAAAGGTCAATTCGTGAGCGGTATGGCTCGTCAAAACCCAAATATTAACTATATTGGAATTGAAATTCAAGAAAGCGTCCTTGTAGTCGCACTTGAAAAAGCTCTTGCAGCAGATGTTCCAAACTTACAATTATTACATGTGAACGGTGGACAAGTAACAGACTACTTCGAAGATGGTGAAGTCGCACAAATTTACTTGAACTTCTCAGATCCATGGCCAAAGAAACGTCATGCGAAACGCCGCTTGACTCATGAAAGTTTCTTAGTTGGATATGAAAAAGTATTACCACCATTTGGAGAATTACACTTCAAGACAGATAACCGCGGATTGTTTGAATACAGCCTTGCTTCATTCTCACAATTTGGACTTGTGTTAAAACAAGTTTGGTTAGATTTACATCAAGTGGAATTTCCAGGAAATGTGATGACAGAATACGAAGAGAAATTCTCAGCAAAAGGTCATCCAATTTATCGTGTGGAAGTGATTTTCCCACAAGATAGAAAAGCTTTTAAACAACCTGAATAACAAATAAAGGAGCCTGATTCATATGGAATCAAAAAATAGTTTCAAAGGTGCAAGTTTTCTACTAGCAGCGGGTGCTGTTATTGGAGCATGGGTCACTTCAAAATGGTTTGAACGCAGAAATGTCAATGGAGATGTTATTGTTCAAAATGTACGTAAATTATTTCAAGTAGTAGGTACTATCGAAGGCTCTTGGATTGAGATGGAACCTGTATTCGTGGATAGCCCTGAGTTTTATGGGGAAGTTTATTATGGCGGGGTTACTCGTAAAGAAGATAATGAACTAGTCCAATACGAATTTTATGCAGATGCAAAAACAGGAGCCGTTATTGATTTATACAAAATTGGATAATCAAAGAAAGCTGGAGGACCTCCAGCTTTTGGCGCGTTTATAAGATGTTTTATAGAAGTAGGAAAGAAGAGGATACAATGGAAGCTCATACAGAACAATTAATCAAAACGTTAACAGAAATGAAAGGGACAAGTGGACACGAAGGGCGTATTCGTGAATTCATGAGAAACGAATTAACACCTTTAGTAGACCGCGTGGAACAAGATGGTCTTGGCGGTATTTTTGGGGTTCGTGATAGCAAAGAAGAAGATGCACCACGCATTATGATTGCGGCTCACATGGACGAAGTTGGTTTCATGGTAACAAATATCACTCCAAACGGAATGTTCAAAGTAAGTCCTTTAGGTGGATGGAACCCATATGTGGTTTCAGCACAACGTTTTACATTATTAACTCGTAATGGAGACTATCCAATTATTTCATCTTCAATCCCACCACACTTATTACGTGCAGCTGGTGGTCAACAATCAGCAGTGAAAGTAACAGATATTTTATTTGATGCTGGATTTACTTCACGGGAAGAAGCGCTTGAATATGGGTGCCGTCCTGGTGATACAATCGTTCCAGATGTAGAAACGATTTGGACGGCCAATAAGAAACGCATGATTTCTAAATCATGGGATAACCGTTATGGATGTACAGTGGTTCTTGAAGCATTGAAAGCTGTTAAAGACGAAACTCTACCAAATACATTAATTGCGGGAGCAAACGTGCAAGAAGAAGTTGGATTACGTGGAACTGGTCCAAGTGTGACGAAATTCAATCCAGATTTATTCTTTGCGGTAGACTGCTCGGCAGCAGACGATATTAATGGTTCAAAAGAAACGTTTGGACACCTAGACCAAGGATTCTTATTACGTATTTTAGACCCAGGTATGGTGACTCTTCCTCGTATGAAAGAATTCCTAGAAGACACTGCGTTAACTCATAACATTCCGTTCCAATACTTTGTTTCTCAAGGTGGAACAGATGCTGGTAAAGCACACTTAATGAATCAAGGGGTTCCTAGTGCAGTGATTGGGGTATGTGCTCGTTATATTCATACACATCAAACAATGTTCTCTATTAAAGACTACGAAGCAGCACGTGAAATGGTCATCCAAACAATTCGTGCGTTAGACCGTAGCACAGTGAACACTATTTTAGACGGAAGAACAAATTAAGAGTAAAGAGGTACAATATATGTGGTTAAGTTTTTATAACAAAAAGGGTATCGGCGATACGTTATTATTAACAAGTGGAACTGCAAACCGCTACGACGTCGACTATGAGAAAAAAGGAAATGTGACTCAAGTCTTTGTTCGTGAGTCGAAAGAAGTTCTAGGCTATAATATAGAAAAGATTTCTGAAGTGATTTCATTTGAAGAAGATGGACAACAAATCTTAACTCCTGAGCAACAAGAAGTTGTAAAAGGATTGATTGAAAAAGCTGGGTTTGATGTTTCAACTTTAGATTTAACGCCGGAAGATGCACTTGTAGTTGGATACGTTGAAAGTTGCGTAGATCATGAAGATTCTGACCACTTACATGTGACAATGACACGAGTAAGTGACTCTGAAGTGTTACAAATCGTCTGCGGAGCGCCAAACGTGAAAGCAGGACAAAAAGTGGTTGTTGCTAAACCTGGTACAGTAATGCCAAGTGGCGCTATCATTTGGGCTGGAGAATTACGCGGAGTGGCTAGTCACGGAATGCTTTGTTCAGCACGTGAATTAGGTTTAGAAAATGCACCAGCGAAAAAAGGAATCTTAGTATTAGATGATGCGACTCCAGTAGGAACGCCATTTAAATCATTAAACTTACAATAAAGGAGGATACGGAGTCATGAATGAACCATTTAACGAGAAAAACGATTCATTCGCTTCTTTGCAA
>CAJZJI010000056.1 GCA_916049935.1 uncultured Streptococcus sp.
AAGAATCTTTGCTCTCTTTGATGAGCGTGTAATAGAACTCAGTAATTTGTGGGCCAAACGAGAAGGCTAAAACGTCTTTGTAGGAGACAGTAGGTTGGCCTAGGAGTTTCTGGTAATGTAAGTGGAAATAATCTCTCAAGCTATCGAGATGAGGAATGAGATCGATGATGCTGTCGCCGCGCATGCCTTTAATCCACAGCGAGGTCAGCGCGTGGCATTCTTCGGAAAATGGTTTGTTGAAACAGCGTAGGGCGTTTTGATGACGCAAATAATAGTGTCGCAGCTTCTGGAATTCTTTCTGCTGGTCATAGGACAGCGCTTGTGGGAAATCTTCAAAGTGGTGGATTAAGAAAGTGGACTCGGTTGTGCCGAGTAAATACTCGATAATCTCTTCAAAAGACTTGTTATACGGATTTGGATTCTGGCTGAAGAGATTGTTGTAGTAATTCTGTTGCTGCTGTTGTTCCTCAAGCAGCTGAATCTGTTTTACCAATAAGCTTAAATCTTGAGTATAGCGTTCCATTATAATACACTCTCCCAATAATGTATTTGTTACATTAATTGTAACGCTTTCATAAAGATGCGTCAATATACATTTTTATCTATTTTTTATGGAATTTAAGAAATAGGAAAGACGCTTGACTAAACTTGTAGAGTTGACCATAATAAAGAAAGTCATTAGGAAGGAGAGGTTTCATGTCCAAGAAAACAAAAGCAACTATTGCGATTACACTAGCGATTGCAGTCATGGTTTTAATCTTTATTAGTTCAAGTATGCCTTACAAGGATCAGTCACTTGTGTCTACGATTCAAAAGGGACTGCCGATGCAACCTTTTTCGGAATTATTATCCAAAATCAAATTTGAATATGCAGGACAAACCATCAGTATTCCTTCTTTAGGATATGCGCAGTTTATCGAATTTTTTATTCGTAAAGCCGCTCATTTCTTAGCTTACTTCTTCATTGGATATCAATGGACGAGAGGGTTAAGTGTTCACGTCCGTAAAAAAGGATGGCCACAGTTCTTGGCGTTCTTTATCGCAGTGCTATATGCGATGACCGATGAATTCCACCAAGGAGTGACTCCAGGTCGTACACCTCTAATCCAAGATGTTTTCGTAGATGCTGTAGGCGCAGCAGTCGGTGTAGGACTAGGAACCTTGAAAAAAATTAGATAAACAACTCGAAACGTTGAAGAGATTTTCTTCAGCGTTTTTTTGTTGCTCAAAAGACTCCTTTTTATTTTTTCTCGTAGTTCTTTATGACTAGTCAAAGAGTGGGGGAAGAACGATGGAAATGAATGAATTAGCAACGGAAGTGTTCACGCAAGCCATTAAGCACCAATTAGATGATATTCATTTATTACCGGTTGGAGAGGAGTATGTATTTTATTTAAGAGATGTCAATGGGTTAAAAGAGTTAAGAAGAATTTCAGACGAAGTGGCCTTGCAATTTATTTCGTACTTAAAGTATCAAGCGGGAATGGATGTTGGAGAAAGACGAAGACCGCAGAGTGGTTCCTTAACCTTTGAGATTTCAAAGGAACAGATGATTGAACTGAGATTATCAGTGATTACGAATTTTAAGCAGAAGGAATCCATGGTCATCCGGCTCTTGCATCGGTCTAAAAAAGAAAAGGCATCGATTCGTTCGATGACTTATTTTCCAAAGGACTGGGCGCTCTTGCAACAGTTCCTACGCTATAAGAGCGGCTTGATTTTATTTTCCGGACCGGTCAGTTCTGGGAAGACAAGTACGATGTATGCTTTGCTTAGGGGCCGTATGCAAGAAAAGACGCTTCAAGTGATTACGATGGAAGACCCTGTGGAGTATCATGAGCCGATGTTTTTACAGACGGAGATTAACGAGAAGGCTGGAATTACGTACGAATTACTCATTAAGAGTTGCCTGCGTCATCACCCAGATATTTTACTCATCGGTGAAATCCGAGATGAAATGACGGCAAAGATGGCGATTCGTGCAGCCTTAACGGGGCACTTAATTCTAGCAACCGTTCATGCCAAGGACTGTAATGGAGTGGTAGCAAGGCTCTTGGAACTGGGCGTCAGTAAGACGATGCTCGAGCAAACCATTATCGCGATTTGTTCACAACGCCTTCTCCCTCGGTATTGTGGGCTATGCGGTAAGGAATGCGAACTTCATTGTAATCATTTAACCAACGGAGAAAAGCGCGGGACGATTTTTGAAATTGAAACTCATGAGAAGTTAGCGCATTTCTTTAAAACGAATCAATTCGGGACTGATGAAGAAAGAGTACATCCTTTTAATAAGGTATTGAGGAAGGCTTATGCATTGGGATACATTACGGACAAAACTTACGAAACCTATCAAATTATCTAAGAAATGGAAGGGGCCTGTTCAAAGTCGGTTCCTCATTCAGCTTGCTCATTTACTTCAGGAAGGGTTCAGCTTGGATGAGGCGCTCAAATTTCTAGAATACTTATTCGAAGCAGAGAAGAAAGACCTCGAACAAATGCGGGATACGCTTGGAGAAGGGCGGCGGTTTGATGAGTGCTTGAAACGGGTCGGGTACTCAGAAACGAATACCTCACAAATTTATTTATCCATGCAGTTTGGTAGCTTTGAGAAGGCTTGTGCGTCGATTGGGGAGTTTCTAACCAGGAAGCAAAAACAACAAAAGAAAATGCAGCAGATGATGATGTATCCTGCGTTTCTTTTTACGTTTGTTATCGGAATGGTGCTCTGTATCCGAATGCTGTTACTCGACCAATTGTCCAGCATGGTGCAAGAAGAACAACTCAAGCAGTCTGGCTTCCTTTATTGGATATGGCTTGGGTTTCAAAACTTACCACAGTTGGCAACGGGATTTTTGATCGTTGTTGTGGCACTCGTTCTCCTTGTCCGCTTGTACTGGAAAAGAAAGAACACCTATGATCAGTTTCGCATGTTGATTTCACTGCCGGTCATTGGAAAGAGTGCGCAGCAATACGTGACGTTTTTGTATGCACGAGAGTTCTCGTATTTTCTCGGAAATGGGCAGTCGCTATTGTCGATGGTGTCCGAACTCAAAAAAGAAGGAACAAGCGCACTATCAAAGATGATTGCGCAGAAACTAGAAGAACAACTGATTCAAGGAGAATCTTTTTCTACGGCGCTTGAGAAGATGAAGCTATTTCGGCAGGAGTTTATCTGGCTGGTATTAGAAGGAGAAAAGACAAGGCAACTAGACGTGCAACTGCAAGTTTACGCCGACCAAATGCTCGACGAATTTACCCAAGGCATCGAAAAGAAAATCAAGTGGATTCAACCGTTACTACTTATGGGGATTGGATTCCTCATCGTTTCCATGTATCTGATCTTATTACTACCGACACTAACGATGATTGGAGGAAATTAAAATGAAAATAAAAACAAAGAAAAAAGGCTTCACGTTAATCGAATTACTCGTGTGCCTCTTTATTATTGGCTTGATGATGCTACTACTTATTCCAAATATCGCTCACCAACGAGAAGAAGCGAAGAAAAAATCAGACGCTGCTATCGTTCATATAATCGAGAACCAAAAGCAAGCGTATATGCTGGATAAGAATACAAATACTGCTCCAACGGTGGATGAATTACTTAACCAAAAGTATATCGATAAAAATCAACTAGATGCCTATAACAAAGCAGATAAAACTGCAGTTGAAAATAATTAACATTAATGATGAAAAAGAGAGCATTTACGCTGGTTGAATGCTTAATAGCGCTGGGCATTGCTTGCTTCTTACTTATACTGACTCCGCCTTTGATTAGTCGCTCCTATGTGAATTGGAAGGAAGAAGTTTTTCTAAGAGAGTTCGAGCAAGTAATGGATACAGCGCAGATTACAGCAATTTCAACGGGACAAGGTTCATTCGTAACGGTCTCGGGTAGCATCGTTGAATTAAATTGTCATGGAGCTAGAGAATTGGATAAGAAAATTCGCTTTCCGGATACGATGAGAAGTTATTCGGTTCAAACATATGGTTTTAAACCCTATAGTGGGAATGTTAGTCAGTTCTCATCCGTGACGTTTGATGGGCAAAATCGCAGATACACTTATGTTTTTCAATTAGGGGAGGCAAAGTATCATGTTGAAATCACCGAAAAGTAGAGGCTACGTATTGCTTGAAGCATTAATCGGTCTGATGGTATTGACCGTTATTGTATCCTTAATCAGCTTTATGATGGGGCAACTGTATCACCGCCAGCAACTTAAAGGATGCTTTTTGGATGCTGCAGCTACTCAGCTAATGGATTTACAAGCTAGTGCTACGTATCCTGCAACCGTGGAGAAGTTGTCTAAAGAAGAACAAAAGAAGATGAAAAAAGTGACGTTTGAAAAAGTAAATACCACTGCCTCTCCAAAGATAGTGACTGTATCCTGCGGAGAGCACGAGGAGGTGTTTGAAATCAATGCGATTACCGAGAAAAAAGTCCGGATTCATCCTCGTTGAACATCTAATCGCACTCGTTATCATTTCCATCAGTTTAGTAGCCTTTATGGGACTTTCTACAGCGTTTCTAAAAATAAAGGACCGACTCAATGTTCCAGACGATATTAAATGGCATGTGGCCGTTCAACAAATGAATTTTAATTATGCTGGTTTTAAATTGATATCGTTCAACGGCTACGATCCTTATACAGCGCATTTTACAAATACCGTATCGGAGAAAACAGAGGTGATTACACTCGTTTCTAGTTGGAAAGATGGCGGGAAGATTTATAAAGGAGTAGGAGGAAGTGGAGGACACCAACCATTTCTTTATGGCATTCGAACCCTCTCCATAAAAAGAAACGGAAGCAGGTTACTGATTTCGACAACGCTCACCCAAGGAAATACTTTTCACTTAAATTTTGCACCGAAAAATCGAGTCATTTATGTCAAAGTGAAAGAAGTAAAGGAAAAGAAAAATGACAAACCCTAAGAGAAATGGAACGCTACTATTTCAGTTTCTGGCGTTACTTGCTATTGCCAGTTTTCTTATTATCGCGCTACTAAAAATTCATGCCCACAACACTCTTGAATATCGCCTTCTGGAAGATGGGTATCGAATGGACATATTGCTTGAGATGGCAAGTCAAACAGTACGGCAAAAACTGTCATTTAATGGGGACGAGATGACTTTTCCCGATAGCATTCAATTTTCCAGTGGCACGGTGAGCGTAGAGTGGAATGAGAAAGCACATCAATTTACCCTAAAGGCTCACCTTCCAAATGGTCATTCGAAGGAAGATACACTATATATTCAGTTTGTAAAATAGGCTAAACACTACATAGCGACTTCTTTTTGTTTTTTTCATTTTCAAGATATGGTATACTTTTCAATGAGAAATTGAAAAGATGGTGAAATAATGACACAGACAATCGGAGAAATTTTAAAAAGTGCAAGGCAATTAAATGGCTACACTCTTGATGACTTGCAACAAATTACAAAAATTCAAAAACGTTATTTAATCGCAATTGAAGATAATGACTTCGACTTGATGCCAGGTGCGTTTTATACACGCGCGTTCATCAAACAAATTGCTGACACAGTTGGATTGGACGGAGCATCTTTATTAGAAGAGCATGCGTCTGAAATTCCACAAGCTGTTGTGAAGACAACTCCACAGGCAACTTATACGACTTCTTCAAGTAATCGTACACGTTTAAATAAAAACAAGAGTAAATGGTCTTCAGTATCAGCAACTTTAAAAAATTACTTCCCAACAATCTTATTGGGAATGTTTATCGTAGCGATTATTTTTGCAATCGGACAAGCCGTATTTAGCAACCGTGCACAACGCAATAATCCTGTAACGACTCAAGCTACAACACAAACAGCTGTTGCAGCAGAAACGACTGTTGCTACAACGACAACTGCAGCTCCAGAAGTGACAAGTGTTACTTATTCATATGCGAACGGAAATGCATTGTACTATATTGCGAATGTAAGTAAATTCCCATTAGA
>CAJZJI010000057.1 GCA_916049935.1 uncultured Streptococcus sp.
CGTTAACGGCAGAAGAGATTGTAAATGAATGGAGCTATGACGAATTAGTTCGTATCTTCTATCGATATGGAGAAGAGAAGTTCTCGAAACAAATCGCTCGAAATATTGAGCGTATCCGCGCGCAACACCGTATTGAAACAACAGGTGAATTAGTGGATATCATTCGAGATAGTATTCCAGCTGCTGCAAGACGAAAAGGGGGACATCCTGCTAAAAGAATTTTCCAAGCGATTCGTATCGCGGTAAATGATGAATTAGCAGCGATTGAAGATTCGCTTGAGCAAGCATTTGAAGTTGTTGGCGTGGGAGGCCGAATCAGTGTGATTTCATTCCATTCTTTGGAAGACCGCATTGTCAAAACAATGTTCAAACAGCAAAGCACAGTAGAAAAGGCACCAAAGAACTTGCCAATTCTACCAACGGAGGAAGAAAAAGCTCCGTTCCAATTGGTGAATAAAAAGCCAATTTTACCAAGCATTGAAGAAATTACAGAAAACTCTCGTTCACAAAGTGCGAAATTGAGAGTCATCGAAAGAGTAAAATAAAAGGATAATTTAGAAAGAAGGGAATTCTAGTGGCATTAGCAGAAAAATATGTAGATACAATGAATGTTGCGGTACCTACGCAAAAGCCTCTAGTTCGTGGAGACCGCGAAGTAACATCAATTCCGCAAGAAAGACAAAAAGCAGATTTACTTCGACTTTTAGCGGTTTCTGGTTTTGTTATTGCAGCTTTAGCGGTTATCACAATTGTAGCGAGCATGATCGTGGCTAACAAAAATAGACAATTACAAGATATCGAATCACAAACAACATTAATTCAACGTGAAAACAATACATTGCTTCAGGCAACACAAGAATTGTCTCAGTACGACCGAGTTAATCGTATCGCTAACGAACAAGGCTTGAAGATGAACGAAGAAAATGTTAGGAATGTTGGACGATGAGAAATACGAAAAACAATAACATTGCGGGAAATAGGCATCAAGCGAGCCGGATTTTAGTAGGACTCGCAGGTGTTTTATTTCTCATTTTTTCTGTACAGTTCTTCCAAATCATGGTTGTAGGGAATATCCATGGTGTGGATTTACGTGCAGAAATCAATGATAAAATCCATCAAAAACGCACGCTTGCTGCAAAACGCGGTACTATTTACGACGCTAGTGGGAGCCCAATTGCAGTAGATGCGACGAATTATTCTTTATATGCCGTCTTAACTTCGGAGTGGAGTAAGGATTCAGATAACCCTGATTATGTAACAGACGTTAATAAGACTGCAGAAGCTCTTTCAAAACATATTTCTTTATCTAAAGAAGAAATTGTAAAATTGTTAAGTCAAAAAGATGTTTCTCAAGTAGAGTTTGGAAGCGCCGGTAAGAATTTGTCGGTTCAAGATAAGGAAGCTATTGAAGCTGAAAAACTTCCGGGAATTAAGTTCTCAGAAAGTCCAGCTCGTTACTACCCTAATGGAATCTTTGCTTCTCATTTAATTGGTTATACAGATACTGTTGAAGAAACAGTCGATAACAAAACAGTTACTACTCTAGTAGGGAAGACTGGGCTTGAAGGTCTTTATAATGAACAATTAACGGGGACTGCGGGCGAAGTCGAATATTCTGTAGATGGAAATGGGTATGTGATTACCGATACAGAAAAAGTTACGAAGCAACCAAAAGATGGTATGGATTTAACGCTAACGATTGATAAAAGATTACAAACGTACTTAGAATCTCTTGTCAGTGAAGCAGATAAAAAATACCAACCAGTTCAAATGACTGCGATGCTTGTTGACCCTAAAACAGGAAATATCGTTGCGGCAACACAACGTCCAACGTATAACTCGACTACTAAAGAGGGTATAGATGTTCAATGGAATAACCTGTTAACAGACCAAGCGTACGAGCCAGGGTCAACCATGAAAGTATTGGCACTTGCGGCTGCGATTAATGAAGGCGTATTTGATCCAAATGAAAAATACAAATCTGGTAGTGTGAAGATTTATACGGACCTTGTACGAGACTATAATAAAGTCGGTTGGGGAAATATTACGTATTTAGAAGGGTTGGCACACTCAAGTAACGTTGCTTTTGTTTACATCATTCAAAAAATTGGTATTGAAAAATGGAAACAATACTTAGAAGCTTTCGGATTTGGAAAATCTACTAACTCTGGTTTTGCGAATGAAATTTCAGGATCAAATCCATTTAATTCATACTTACAACAATTATCAACTGGTTTCGGTCAAGGGATTACAGTGACACCTTACCAAATGATGCAAGCTTTCACTGCGATTGCAAATGGCGGTCAAATGCAAAAATTACGTTTGGTGGACCATTTAACAGATCCAGATACTGGGAAAGAAACACCGAATCCAACAACAGCTTTAGGAAAAGTAATCTCTCCAGAAACTGCGAAGAAAACTCTTCAATTCTTATATCAAGCAACTCGTATGAAAAACGGAACAGCCTATGATTTTAATATTGATGGAGAAGCAGTCGCAGCTAAAACAGGGACAGCTGAAATCATCAATCCGGAAACAGGTAAATACTACTCAAACGGAAACAACTATATTTTCTCTGTTGTAGGATTTGCGCCGTATGATGATCCGAAATATATCTTATATATCACGGTGAAACAACCGCGAGTAGCTGTAACAGGTAACCAAATTATTAAAGAAATTTTCAATCCATTAATGAAGAGAAGTTTAGAATATTCTAGACTCTCAGAGTAAAAGAAGGAGGAAGAACATGTTTGCGAAAGAACTAGCGGACTTGTTAGTCATTAAAGAAGTGGAAGGTTCTCTTGAGAACATCACTGTAGAAAAATTAGCACAAGATTCGCGCAAAGTTGTGCCCAATACTATGTTTTTCTGTATCGAAGGTGTAACGGTAGATGGGCATCAGTTTGCAGGAAAAGCAAAAGAGCTAGGAGCGAGTGTGTTCGTGGCTTCGAAATCTATCAAAGAACAAGTGGGAGATTCACCTGTGATTTATGTCAAAGACGTGACACGTGTGATGACACTCTTTGCAAATCATTTTTACGGGTATCCATCTGAATCATTAAATATGATTGGAGTTACAGGAACGAATGGGAAAACGACTGTAACGCATATGGTGGACTATTTATTAGAAGAATTAGGGAAACCAACTGCACTGATTGGAACGATGTATCGTAAAATTGGTGAGGAACGTATCGAAACAAGAAATACAACGCCAGAAATCTTAACGGTGCATGAAACATTGCAAAAGGTGAAAGAAATCGGTGGAGACACATGTATTATGGAAGTTTCTTCTCACGCCCTTCAATTAGGTCGTGTGTGGGGAATCGACTATAATGTGGCAGTATTTACAAACTTGACGCATGAACATTTAGATTTGCATAAAACAATGGAAAACTATGCGCATGCGAAAAGCTTATTATTCTCACAATTAGGAAACCATTCTAAAAATGGAAAACCACGTGTTGCAATTCTAAACATTGATGAAGAGCACTATGAACAATTCGCATACTCAACTCCTTGCGAAGTGATTTCATATGGATTTAGTGAAAAAGCGGATATTCGTGCAACGGATGTTCAAACAAACGGAGCGACAACTTCATTTACAGTAACAATTAATGGACAAGAGCTTCCAGTAACAATTCCGATGATTGGACTCTTTAATGTCTATAATGTTTTGGCTGCTTTAGCAGTAGCGGTCGTGAATGGTATTTCGCTTGAACGTGCTGTAAGCAGAATGAAACGATTCCCTGGTGTGGGTGGTCGTATGCAGTTGATTCAACAAGGGCAACCATTCCAAGTGATTATCGACTTTGCACATACACCTGATGGGCTACAAAATGTGCTTGAAACGCTTGAAAAAGTGAAAGTAAATCGAGTGATTACAATCATGGGTCATAGCGGTGGTAACCGTGATTCAAGTATGCGCCCTGAGCTTGGAGAAATTGCGTTTGATAAGTCCGATTATGTGATTTTAACAGCGGATAATCCAAGACATGAACCACTTGAAAAGATTTATGCAGAAATTCTAGCAGGAAGAAAAGATGAACAAACTGCTTATGAATGCATCGATAATCGAGAAAGTGCGGTGAAACGTGCGCTTGAAATCGCGCAAGAAGGGGATATCTTACTATTTGCTGGTAAAGGTGTTGAACCATACCAAGTAATCGGTGATGAGTATTTTCCATATAATGAAGTAGAAACAGTTATTGCAAGTTTAGAAGCATTAGGCTTTCAACATCACGAGTAGAAGAAGGAGAAGATTATGATCGAAGTCATTTTATCAGTCGGCTTAGCGTTCCTTGCGACGGTCATTGCCGAACCACATTTCATTCAATATATGAAGATGAAACAATTAGGTCAAACTACATTAGATGAAGGTCCATCATGGCATAAAGCTAAAAGTGGAACTCCAACAATGGGTGGGCTTGTGTTCCTTTGTATGATCAGTATTTCTAGTTTAATTGTCGGAGCCGTATTTGGACACTTCAATTTCGTCTTATTAAGTGGCGTTATTGGGTTTGCCTTCTTCGGAACAATTGGTTTCTTAGACGACTTTATTAAAGTGTTTAAAAAACAAAACGAAGGGTTAAAGAGTCACGAAAAATTTGGATTACAATTGATTGGATCTGCTATTTTTGTGGGGTTATACCTGCTTAGTGGCAATGCACCATTAATTTATATTCCATTCTTTGGCGAAGTAAACAGTATTATCTTCTTTGCATTATTCACGATTATTTGGATTACTGGATTTTCAAATGCTGTAAACTTAACAGATGGACTAGATGGTTTAGCAGCTTCAACAAATACGATTGCTTACGGGATTTATGGATTTATTGCCTATGAATCAGGTCAACGTTCAATCGCAACGTTCTGTTTCTGTGTAGTCGGCGGGCTCCTTGGTTTCTTAGTATTTAACTGGAAACCAGCCAAAGTCTTCATGGGAGACGTTGGTTCATTAGCACTTGGTGCAGGACTTGCCATCATTTCGATTATGCTTCATAAGGAATGGACATTATTACTTGTAGGAATCATCTTTGTTGGAGAAACACTGAGCGTTATTTTACAAGTGGGTTCATTTAAACTAACAGGTAAACGTATCTTCAAGATGAGTCCAATTCACCATCACTTTGAAATGAGCGGATGGAAAGAAGTGAAGATTGTTTCTGTGTTTAGTGCAATCGGACTTATTGCAGGTTTAATCGTTGCATTTGTTTTTTAAGAGAATTAACATATTTTATTAGGAGAGCTGGTCATTTTTGCCCAGCCTTTCTCCATATACATATTAAAAAAGAAAAATTGGAGGAATCATTGTGCGGAATACACATGCATTTGAAAATAAAAAAGTACTAGTCATTGGACTTGCAAAGAGTGGAGTGAGTGTAGCAAAACTTTTACACCAGTTACACGCGGATGTAACAGTAAATGATAGAACACCACTTGAGGAAAGTGTAGACGCACAAGGGTTAGTCGCTGAAGGCATTAAAGTAGTCTCAGGAGGACATCCACTAGAATTACTCGATGAGCCCGTTGATTTCGTTGTGAAAAATCCAGGGATTTCTTATTCAAATCCATTAGTTGCTAAAGCAGTCGAGAAGGGCTTGCCTGTTTATACTGAAATCGAAATTGCACAACGTGTCATGGAAGGAACCGTTCTTGGAATTACAGGTTCAAATGGGAAAACAACAACGACAACATTAACGAACTTTATGTTAAAAGAGTCATTCCCTGAAAGAAGAACTTTTGCTTGCGGAAATATTGGTGTTCCTTTATCCCTACTTGCAGGAGACTCAAAGGATTCGGATATCTATGTCACTGAATTATCAAGCTTCCAATTGATGGGGATTGAAGCGTTTCGACCTAAAGTAGCGTGTATCGTGAATATCTTTAGCGCTCATTTAGACTATCATGGGTCTCGCGAAGAGTATGTAAAAGCAAAATTACA